>NZ_JBFBMD010000012.1:0-131904 GCF_040686915.1 Rhodococcus sp. NPDC077669
CTGCTGCGCTTGCTGGTGTGTTCACGGTTGCCGAGGGAGCCATGATCGTCGGCGAACGAGCCCGTCTGACTGCCGAACTCGCCGACACCGGCGCGGTCGAAGCCGGTATGCGGTCCGTGTGCGAGCGGATCAAGTTTTTGCCGGCCACAGTCGAGCTGCTGATGGACGCTAACTGGATTACCTCGGAACGTTCCTTCGGCGGTCCGACTCACTGGGTAAAGTTCGAACCCAAACCAGTCGATCTACAACCGGTCGCGAATGCGCTGGCGACCTGGGGGGCAGATGTCGTCATCGATTTGGCCTCGGAGTTCGTATTGACGACCGAGGACGAGTCAGATGATTCTGTCATCGGCACGATGCCACCAGGTGGCGGCGCCCCGGCTATGGTGTATGCACTTTCGAAGCTCTGGTTGCGCGGCGCACAGGTTCGATGGCGAGAGGTCACCCCAAGGCCTCAGTTGCCAGTTATGTTGCCGCATTATCCTTTTCAGCGGGAAAGATACTGGATCCCGTCGCCGGTCGGACGGCCGAATCCGCGCGGGGGGAAGCCGTTGGCCCCGAGCATGACCACCTTGGCGACGGGTCAGCTGATTGCGGAAACAGAGATTTCTGTCAAGACCGTCCCGTTCTTGCACGAACACGTGGTTCATGGTCTTCACGTCGTTCCCGGAGTGGTGTTCATCGAACTGGTACTGCGATGCAGCGAATTTCTGTTCGGTACCGACGCTGCAATTCGATCCATGTCGATTTCCCGCCCTTTGGTACTGGCACCGGACGCCTCCGCTTCGGTTCAGGTCATCATCACGCCTGGTCCGGCGGACGGCTATGACGCCTCCGTCTACAGCCTAGGTAGCGGCGGAAAGTGGAATGTGCACCTCAGAGCGGATGTGACGTCCGGCGTCGGGGGCACAAGAGATGTACTCGTCGCTGCGTCGACGCAAGAAGCGGAGGAGGCCGGGCCCGAACAATCTTTCGATGGGCTCGCTTTCTACTCGGACTTCTGGCACCCGGACTTCCAACTCGGGCCCAGCTTCCAATTGATCACCAGCGCGAAAAGGGTGCGTGGACATGCGGAAGCATCGATCGCCATGCCCGCGCAGAATACCCAGGGTGTCAGAGCTGGCATTCGACCGGAGCTACTGCTGTTAGACACTGCAGTGCAGCTCGTCGCGCTTGCCGCGGGTGAAGTCGGAGTGCCTCTCGACCGGGTACGACTCGGGACCGGCTACCAGAAGATGGCGATCTACAAGACCACCCCAGTCGGCCCGATCAAAGGTACGGCGGTCGCCTCTACCGGAGCCGATGGAAGCATTGTCGGGAGTGTGTCTCTGACGGACAGCAACGACGAACCGATCGGAATCATCGAGGGAGTGTCTTTCGCGCAAGTGGGTGCCGAGATGCTCAGGCGGATAGCGGAATCGACGGCCGAACACGGCGTCAGCGCTCGTGCTGTCGCCAAACCTGACCTTGCTGCGATCGCCGCTCTGTCTCGCGACGAACGCATTTCTTCGGTTGTGGGCCACCTTCGTAAAATATTGGCGGCCATCACCAGCGCACCCGCCGATAGTTTCCGTGAGACGGAGTCTCTGGTGGACCGCCTGGATTCCCTCATGCTCATCGAACTGAAAGACGGAATCGAGACCGACTTCTCGATCGAGGTGAACACGGAAGACTTGTTCGAGGCGGCGACTCTGGCAGGTCTCGGGCCCTGGATTGCCGGGCGATTGACTCTGGGCGGGCATGCTGCGGCACCGTCCGGCGCACCGGTGACAAGCGAGCGAGCAGCGGGTCGGCGGAACTCGAAACTGATGACGGTCGAACAGATGAGTCGCAAGGCGATTCTCGATCCCCCAATCATCGTGCGCGGGGGAGACGTGACCGATGTGCCCGTCTCAGGGGCTACGTTCCTGACCGGAGCCACCGGTTTCGTGGGAGCATATCTACTGGGGGAATTGCTGTCCCAAACCGACGGCGACGTCTTGTGCCTGGTGCGTGCCGATGATGAATCGCACGCATTGCGTCGGATCGAATCCAACCTCGACAAGTACGGAATAAACTGCCCCCAAAGCCGTCATCGCATCGTGCCCGTAGTTGGGGATCTGGCACTTCCCCTCTTCGGATTGTCCGCCGCTGCTTTCGATTCCCTGCATGGCATCATCGGCAACATTGTGCATTGCGGCGGTATGGTCAAATGGACATACCCTTACGACGGCCTGTCCGCAGCGAATGTCGATGGAACGGTGAGTGTGCTTCGCCTCGCGACCGTGGGAACTCCACGGCCAGTGCATTTCATATCGACGGTCGGAGTGTTTTCGTCGCGTTTGTACACAAAGCCCACCGTCGACGAAACTACAGATTTGGACTCCAGCGGCCCGCTTGCTGTGGGGTACGCCCAAACCAAGTGGGTTGCCGAGAAGATGATGAGACTGGCACATGAAAGGGGCGTTCCGACTACGATTCATCGAATCAACACCGGCGGCGACAGCACGAGCGGTGCATTCAACCGCCAAGACCACTTGAGCATGATGATAAAGGGCTGCGTCGAGGCGGGACTCGCTCCTCTCGAGGCCGATATGCCGCTGCAGCCGGCTCCGATCGACTACGTGGCGCGGAGCATCGTCGCGCTCGCTGGTGAAAGGTCGTCGATCGGAGGGACCTTCCATCTCGTTCATCCGAACCAACTCAGTTGGCGTCAACTCTTCGACTACGTCGAGGACTTCGGATACAAAGTGGAGCGGCTATCGTTCGCGGACTGGAGGGACAAGGTTGTCAACAGGCGAGTCGGAACAATGGCCCTGGTCGGTCTGACACCTTTTCTTCACGAGTCGGTCGACGATGTCCAACTACCGTATTCGGAGAGCAAGCAGACCCGGTCGATCTTGACGGAGCTCGGTATCGAATGCCCAGACTTGGACCGAGACCTCGTCCATCGCTACTTGCAGAAATTTGTGTCGTCCGGATTCTTGGACGCGCCCCGCGTCGTGTGAATCGAGCCGAAGGCAGTTATGAGGAGCGTGCAATGACTACGTTGACAATCGATCTTGCCAGTCCGGAGTACCGACTCAACCCGTGGGGGCTTTATCAGAGGCTGCGTGACGACCACCCGGTGCATTACGTTCCGAGCGGTACTCATGACGGCGAGGACATCTATATTTTGAGCCGCTACGACGATGTGGGCCTTGCGCTCAAGGACAAAGCGCTATTCTCATCGCAAATCCAGCGTGACAATTACATGAATCTGCCGATGCTGGTGAACCGTGATGCACCGGAACATACAAGGCTGCGTCATTCCACGAATCGCGCATTCAACGCCCGCTTGGTCCGTCAGCTCGGAAACTGGGTGCAGGAAATCGTCAACGACTTGATAAGCGATCTGCTGAAGCGAGACACCGTCGAGTTCGTCGATCTGTATTCGACAGCGCTGCCGCTACGAGTTGTAGGTGGGATGTTGGGTGTCCCGCTCGATCGTAAGGCCGATCTACGACGTTGGTCGCAGGCCGTCATGAATTCCTTTGCAGTGTCGGCTGGGCTGGACCCGGACAGTGTCCCCGGATTCTTCGAGGACATTATGGAGTTCAGCAACTATATGGAGGAGTTGGCACACGAAAGGCGCGGAAAGCCCAATCGCGGCGACATTCTCGGGGAGTTGGTCGAAGAACAGGAAAGTGGTGCCCTGACGCGAGACGAGTTGGTGACCATGGCGTGGTCGTTCATTGCTGCAGGCCACGAAACCACGATGAACCTGCTGGGTGGGGGCATCGAAATGTTGATCCGCCGGAAGGAACTGGCCGAGGAGCTCAGGTCGGCCCCAGAGAGAACCGGTGCTTACATCGAAGAATACCTACGTCTTTACAGCCCGACCCAGTGGTTGCTTCGTCGAACAGCCGCCGAGGTGACCTTGCATGACGTTGTCATCCCCGAAGGTGCGCTGGTACACGTAGTGCTGGGCGCGGCGAACAGAGACCCAAGACAGTTCAGCCATCCCGACGACTTGGACCTCGACCGCACCAACGTGAACAGGCACTTCGCTTTCGGGGCCGGACCGCACTTTTGTCCGGGGTCGGCGTTGTCCAGGCTGCTCGCGGAGGTCACGTTCACATCGTTCTATCCGATTCTGGGGCAGTTCAGTTTCGATCCGGATCGTCCACCGCAGTTACGCAGGCAGCAGGGCTCGTACGGGTTCGCAGAGATGTACCTGAACGTGAAGTCCGGCGCGGCGAAGGGCTGAAGGACGGTGTCGATCGAATCGAACGTCTGGTTCCGAGCTTTCGATCGGACAAGCACGAAACGGCCTACGCTGCTGTGCCTTCCCCACGCGGGGGGATCCTCGGGATTTTTCAGGTCGTTGTCGGAACACTTGGCCGATTCGAAAGAGATTGTTGCGGTTCAATATCCGGGGCGTCAGGACCGCCTCCGCGAAGAGCCGTTGAAGCGTATTCCGGAACTTGCAGCAACTATCGCGTCCGAGGCGAGGGAAGCGATGGAGGGTTCGATCCAAGTTCTGGGCCACAGCATGGGTGCCTTGGTCGGTTTCGAGCTCGCACGGATGTTGGAAGAGGACAAAACACTACGTGTCGAGCATCTGACGATTACCAATATGAGGGCACCATCCATTCCGGCGCGGCCGCCGTATTTGCACACGCTCGCAGATCCCGACTTTTTCGGTGCCGTGGCTGGACTCGGTGCAACTGACCCGGCTCTATTCGACGATGCGGAGATGGCTCGCCACATTCAGGGAACCCTGCGTGTCGACTTCTCGGCAGTGGAAGTGTACCGAGCGATCGGATGCCCGAAGGTGACCTGCGGAGTGACAGCAGTCGTCGGACTGCAAGATCAATTGTTCACCGCGGCCGAGGTCGGTGCCTGGCGCAGGCACACCACCGGGAAATTCCGCTTACGGATGTACGACGTGGATCATTTCGGAATATACGACGCGATTCCGTCACTGGCCGCCCTACTGCTGGAGGTTCCTTGATTTCGACGAATGTGGGGGTCTATCGATGAACAGATTCAGGCCGAGTGGAACGCTGTCTCGAAGGCAGCTACTGCGTGGTGCGACTCTCTCGGCTGTGGCGCTGGGCGGGTCCGGGATCATCCAGCACCCGGCGCGAGCTATGCCGGGCTCGAGTGTATTGATAATAGGCAGCGGTTATGCGGGTTCTGTTGCAGCGCTCCGATTGGCGCAGCGTGGAGTCAGATCGACCGTTCTGGAACGAGGACGAAGGTGGTCGATCGATGCTGTGTCCAATACCTTCGCGTCAAGTCGAAGTTTGGACAGTAGGGCACTGTGGGCGCCCCTGGGGGCAGTACCCGGATACGGAGTGCTGCCCGGAGTAACCGGTGTCCTCGAAGTTGTCGAGGGTACAGGCGTGAAGTGTTTCGCAGGAGCTGGCGTGGGGGGCGGGTCACTTGTCAACTACGCAGTCATGATGACACCGCCCGAGCATCTATTTCGGGCCAGCTTCGGTGACTTGCTCGATTACGAGGAGATGGTGGATGTCTGGTATCCGAGAGCGCTGAATCTGTTGGGCTGCAGTCAGATTCCCGACGACGTATTGGCTTCCGAGCCATATGCCGATGCTCGCGAGTTCGCGAAGTCCATGGCGCGTGCCGGTCTGCGGGTCGAACGTCCGAACCTGGCGGTGGATTGGGATGTTGTTCGTGCGGAAATCGCCGGCACAATCGCACCGTCGGCGATCATGGGTGATTGCATCCTGGGCATCAACAGCGGTGCGAAGATGAGCGTGGACCGCACAATCCTCGCTGCGGCCGAAGCCACCGGGCTGGTGACGGTGCTGCCGATGCACCGAGTCTCCGCGGTGGGTGGCGATGAGAATGGCTATACGGTCGAGTGCGAAGAACTGTCGATTTCGGGCTCGGTGACGAATAAGAAAGTATTCGATTCTCGCACAGTGATCTTCGCCGCTGGGTCGATCGGAACGTCGCAGATGTTGGTTCGAGCTCGCGCTCGCGGGGACATCGCGGGGTTGCCCGGAGAGGTGGGTAGGTATTGGGGAACTGCTGGCGATCACGTCACCTCGGGGTTGATCGGCGTGGGATCTCCGGAGCAACAGGGTGGCCCGGCCCATCTAGTGGCGACCGATTGGTCCAACAAGGCCTGCCCTACGACGTTTCTCGGCTTTCCGCTCGGTGTCCCGGTTGTGGGGCCTCTGACCAAAAATGCATTGGCTGTCACTGTTGTTCCGCCGCGCGGTTCGCTGGTTCATGACGCCGTGACTGGTGACGTGAAGGTGACGTGGCCTTCCTCCGACCCGGACATAGTGGCAGTCTCACGTGGGGTCGCCCAGACGGTGAGCAAGGTCGACAGAGCTAATGAGCGTGTGGTTCCGACCATATCGTCTCCGGCCGTGACATCGCATGCCCTTGGCGGGGCGATCATTGGTAAGGTGACCGACGGTTTCGGGCAAGTAATTGGCTGTCCAGGCCTGTTCGTCGTGGATGGTGCTCTGATACCCGGTTCGACAGGTGCAGTTCCACCCGCCTTGACTGTGACGGCTCTCGCAGATCGATGCGCCAGCCGCATCGCTTCCCAACTGAGCGGGGAGTAGGCGTGTTCGGTCAGGGGCGTGCCGGGTCGGAACCCCGGGTACCGGTCGTCGACGACTCCCGTGAGTCAATCGCTGCGCGGCCAACCAAGAACGGCAACCCGGGTTGGACGTTGATGGTCGTCGCGCTCGCGACATTCATGTTGATGCTCGATCTCACAGTGGTCAATGTGGCCTTACCCGATATTCGTTCGTCCTTTGATTCGTCGTTTTCAGATCTTCAATGGTTTCTCGATGCATATGCTCTGGGACTCGCGACGATATTGCTGGCCGCGGGTGCGCTAGCCGATCGAATCGGGCGCCGTATTGTGTTTCAGTCTGGGCTCATTGTATTCACAGTTGCTTCTTTGATTTGTGGTTTGGCCCCAAACGGCGTCACATTGATAGGTGCCAGATTTCTGCAGGGATTGGGTGGCGCAGTACTCTTTGCAGTTGGTCCGGCATTGCTGGGTCACGAATTTCGCGGAAAAGACAGGGGAAAAGCCTTTGGGGTTTTTGGCGCGGTCGCCGGCCTGGCAATCGCGTTCGGTCCCCTGATCGGTGGGGCGCTGACAGAGTTTTCCAGTTGGCGCTGGATCTTTCTCGTCAATATTCCGCCTGCCCTGGTTGCGATTTGTTTCTGTCATGCGAAGGTACGCGAGTCGCGGGACGATGCCTCCCCGTCGGTGGATTGGGTGGGAAGTCTTTCATTTTCTGTAGCGCTTTTCTTCGTGGTTTTAGGCGTGATGCGCGGTACGCCCGACGGCTGGATCAGCCTCGGCGTCACCGGGTGTTTCGTAGTATCGGCATTGCTGATAGTAGTTTTTCTTGTAGTTCAATTTCGCCGCCGTGAATCTGCATTGTTCGATATCGCACTTTTGGTCAACCGCACGTTCAATGGACTATCTCTCGTCACGGCACTGTCGGCATTCTCGGTGATGCCGGCAATATTCTTCTTGATTTCTTACGTGAGGAACGTTCTCGAATATTCTCCGCTAGCGAGCGGAGTCAGATTTCTGCCACTTACGCTGCTGGTTTTCGTGGCCGCAGGACTGTGCGGGTCGGTGGTGGCCAAATGGCAACCCGCACTGTTGATCGGGGCTTCTCAGTTGTTCATTGCTGCGGGATCGTTTGCTGTCCTTCTGGTCCAGCCGGACTCTGACTGGACAGCCCTGCTACCAGCCATGGTGCTGATCGGTATCGGCATGGGTTTGTTCAATCCGCCGCGAGCAGCGCTATCCATTGCGGTGACCGTCCCCGCGAAGGCCGGAATGGCGTCGGGGACGAACGAGACGTTTCAGCAGGCAGGACTAGCCGTGGGCATAGCGGCTATGGGCGCTCTCTTCCAAGAACGTGTGTCCGTCGCGTTCTCCGAAGGGCCGGTCGCCGCCCTGCTCGGGAGCAGGGCGGCGGATGCGTCCGACGCCATTGCTGCGGGGGCTGCGGCCGAAGTGGTGAATTCCGTGCCTGCGTCGATCGCCCAAGAAGTGCGTAATGCGGCAACGTCCGCCTTCGTCAGCGGACTGCACGACATGATGATGGTGGCTGGAAGTATCGCATCCGTGGCCGGGATTCTCGCCTTCGCGACCATAAGGAGAAGGGATCTGGACAGCACGGCGCTTGCCTAGCCCTGCCGGCAGATGCCGCCCGTTGGGAGAGTCGAGCTGAGGCGAAGCCGCCGGGTGTCCGGTTCCTGCGGGTAGCGACCAAGGGGCAGTTTTTTTCTTGTTGAGCGTCGTGGGAGAGGCCAACCGATAGTGGCTTCCCCTAGTTTTGCTGCTCAGCACTACTATCGGGCCGAGAGCGGTTCGGCCGGATATTACCGAGTAGTAGGGTGACAGTGTGAACTCGAGCACCGAAACCCTGGAGTCGCCCGCGACTCCAGGGTCAAGCAAGACAGCAAAGATTCTGTTGGCCGTCGTCACGGTGATTGCCGTGGCGGCGCTCGCAGCGGCCGTGTTCTTCGGATACGGCTGGGGCACGGCGCTGTTGAGTGAGAAGCCCACCGCCGACACCCGCGATGCGGCGCTCACCGGCGCTCAGCAGGCTGCGGTCAACCTGAACACTGTGGATGCAGCCAACATCGACCAGTCGTTCGACAACATGAAGTCCTCGATCACCGGTGATCTGATGCTCAACGATCTGGAGCAGACCCGTTCGGGAATTACCGATCAGGTTCGTCAGTCCGGTGCCAAGAGCGAGGCCGAGGTGCTGCACGGCACCCTCACCGAGCTGAGCACCGACGAGAACACCGCAACGGCGCTCGTCGTCATCGCCACGACCACCACCTGGCCCGACCGGGTGGAGCGCAGCAAGCTGACCATGCGGATGGCCATGGAAGACGTAGACGGGGTGTGGAAGACCAACAAGGTCGATCCCATCGGTTCGCGGATCTCTCTCGACAACCCGAACACCAATCCCGTCATTCCGACGGAACCGGGTGGTCCCACCGACCCCAACGCGGTCGACCCCAGTACGGAAGCGACGCCGGCCCCCCAGCCGAACACCGGCGGCAACTGAGTTTGCCGGCAGCGCCGTCGTCCATCTGTACAGAAGTAAGCCTCGAAGGAGTTCTGCAGTGCCTCCCCAGCGTCGCAAGATCGTTCCCCCCACGACCACCAGCAAGGTACGGCGAAAGGTAGCCGGCACCGCCAAGCCCACGTCGGCCGAGACCGACGCAACGGCACCCGAGACAACGGCACCCGAGACAGCGGCACCCGACACCACGGCTGCCGAGACAGCCGTCGGCACCACACCCGCGTCGGAGAAGCCCAGACTGGACAAGGCAGATCCGGTCGAGACGGATACGGCCACGACAGCCCCGGCCACGACACAACCGGCCGAGACGCAGCCCGTCGACACGCAGCAGGGATCGCGCCCGTCCAGGGCCGGGCTGAAGAAACCGGTCGCGCCCACCTCGACCTCGACCGAGACGACCGAATCGCCGAAGTCGGCGTCGGGTATCGGGTTCAAGCACGTGATCGTGGTCGCGGTCATCGCCGTGGTTCTCGGTGCTTTCGCAGCCGTCGCTGCATTCAAGCCGTTCGCGACGATCGACAACAAGGCATGGGTGGATTCTTCGGGGACGCAAGAGGTGACGTCGGCAGCTACCGACGCTCTGCAGACCCTGTACACGTACAAGGCCGAGACGATCGATGCAGATTTCGATGCGGCGCGGGCGGTGCTCAATCAGTCGATGCTCGACGAGTTCAACTCCACCGCCGACACCACCAAATCTGCTGTGGTGCAAACCGATACCGGCACCGAGGCAATGGTCACCGATATCGGCGTCTCGCGACTCGAGGACGACAAGGCCGAACTGATCGCAAACGTCAACATCAGCGCTACTCAGAACGGCGTTGCCTCCGGCAGTGCGGAAGGCCCTCTGACGGTCAACATGGAGAAGATCGACGGCACCTGGAAATTGTCGGCGATCGACGACCAGTAGACCCCGACCGGTCGATACTTCGGCCCCGTCCGATGCAGCGTCAGCGCTGCTCGGACGGGGCTTTTCGTTGTTTTCACGGTCTCCGTCGGTGTCCCTGGCCAGGTCTACCATCGCGTTTGCGTCCTGGCTTGGGGCGAGCCCTGGTTGTTCGGGACAACCATTCGATGCTCGACGGCCAGGGATGGATCCGATGAAAACGGAGCATGCTGGTCATGACTGACACGACAATCGATGTATCTGTAGTACCCGAGCGGTCGGGTCGCTCGGGATTTGCGGGCAGCGTCAATCCCGAGTTGTACCGACTGCTGACTGCGCTGAATCTCGATCGCGAGTACGTCCGCGGCGACGGCACCGTGCTGTTCGATTCTGCGGGCCGTCGGTATCTGGACTTCGCGGGTGCCTACGGGGCGCTGCCGTTCGGGCACGGGCCGACGCCCATCTGGCAGGCGATCAACGATGTTCGATGCAGCGGTGAGCCCATCTTCGTGCAGCCCTCGGTGCTCACCGCCGCAGGTGAACTGGCGGATCGTCTGGGGAGAATCGCACCCGAGGGATTGACGCGTACGACGTTCGTCAACAGTGGCACCGAAGCGACGGAGGTGGCGCTGAAGATCGCGCGGGCCCATACCGGCCGCCTCGGGGTGTTGACGACCGGGAACAGTTTTCACGGCAAGACGTTGGGGGCGCTGTCGGCGACGGGAAATATCAAGTACCAGAGTGGATTCGGGGCCCCGGTATCGGGATTCGACCACATCGCTTTCGGCGATGCAGAGGCACTAGAGGCGGCTCTGGCGGCTGCGCCGGATCACTATGCGGTGTTCCTCGTCGAGCCGATTCAGGGTGAGGGCGGCGTGGTGTGCCCGCCCGACGGCTACTTGCGGCAGGTCCAGGAGATCTGCAACCGCCACGGTGTGTTGCTCGCGCTCGACGAGGTACAGACGGGATTGGGCCGGACCGGCCGGATGTTCGCGGCGGAGCACGAGGGCGTGATTCCCGACATTCTGACTCTCGCAAAGGCGCTCGGCGGCGGGATCGTGCCGGTGGGCGCGGTGCTGTGCCGCCCGGAGTTGGTGGGGGAGAGTTTCGCTCTTCGCCACACGTCGACGTTCGCGGGCAACGCGTTGGCCGCACGGGTCGGCCTGGCCGTGCTCGAGGAGTTGACCCGAGACGACTGCGCGGTGGTCACCGGAGCTGCCGCGCTCGGACGACAGCTGAAGAACGATCTGGCCGGCCTGGCCGAGAAGTACCCCTCAGTGGTCACCGAGGTACGTGGTCGCGGATTACTGCTGGGCATCGAACTCACCGCGGATGTGAACTTCGTCGGACGGCAGTCGCTGCTCGGTTCGATCGCGGATCAGCACAACCTGTCCGCGGTGATCTGCTCGTATCTGCTCAACGTCGAGGGCATTCGCGTGGCTCCGACTCTGTTCGGCAACAGGGTGATTCGTATCGAACCACCGTTGACGGTCTCGTCGTCGGCATGCTCGCGTCTGGTCGCTGCCCTCGATCGCGCGCTCGGCTACGCGGCCGAAGGGGACATGGACGGATTGTTCGGACATCTGCTCGGGCGTCCGACTGTCGCCACTCCCGCGGCGCTCACCGCATTGCGTCCGGGCCGTACTCCCGACATCGCGGTACGGCCGGGCGATCGACGCTTTGCCTTCATCGCCCATCCTCTCGATCTCGGCTTCTTCGCTGCGTTCGATCCTGCGCTCGAGGTGTTCGACAATGCCGAGAGACAGGACTTGCTGGAGCGATTCGCCGCGTCGACGTCCGAGCTCGATCCGGCCTCGTTCGTCATCGGCAGCGGGCGGGTGTCCGGATTCGGAGACGCAACTGCGCACGGCGACCTGATCGGGCTGCCGTACACCTCCCAGCAGTTGCTGCAGCTGCCGACCGAGCGTGCGCTGGCAGTGGTGGGCGGAGCCGTCGAACTCGCGATCTCGCGCGGCGCAACCGTGGTCGGACTCGGCGGGTACTCGTCGGTGATCACAGGAAACGGGCTGGGTCTCGGTGCGACATCTCGGCCGATCACGACGGGCAACACCTTTACCGCGGCCGCGAGTCTGCGGGCCGTCCGACGTGTGTGCCTGGAACGGGGCATCGATGTCGCTCGCGCTCGGGTGACGATTCTCGGTGCGGGTGGGGCGATCGGACGGACCATCGGCAAGCAATTGGCCGGTGAGGTCGGCAGTATCGCGTTGGTGGGCAGGCGCGGCGAGAACTCGGTGATCGCGCCGAAGTTGTGGGCTGCGGCGCAGGAGATGGTGGCGAGTGCCGGTTCGGGTTCGGGTGACCTGGCGGTGGCTGCCGCCGAGGTCGACGGCGACCTCGACGATCTGATCCGTTCGCGACACATCGAATTCTTCACCGATCCTGTTGCTGCTGTGCGGGATTCGTTGATCGTCATCGCGGCGACGTCGGCTCCGCAGTCGTTGATCGATCCGACGGACCTGATGCAGGGGGCCATCGTCTGCGACGTGGCGCAGCCGCCGAACATCGGCCGGGACGTCCGCGGTGAACGGCCGGACGTGACGGTGTTCGACGGCGGAATCGTGCGGGTGCCGTCGGGCTCGGACTTCGGTTTGACGTACGGGTTGGCTCCGGGGCTGACGTACGCGTGCATGGCCGAGACGATGCTGATCGCATTGTCGGGCGAATTCGCGCTCCGCAGCATCGGGACCACTCTGGACGGTGAGAATGTCGAACGGTTGGGTGCGCTGGCCGACGTTCACGGTTTCACGCTCGCCGCGGCCACCCGGTGGCGTCAGGACGCTCACTAGGTGACCGGGGCCGGGGGTCGCGAGAGCAGGTGGACCTCCGGTCCCGCCGCGCCGATGCGGGCGGTTCCCCATGGCACAAAGCCCATCGCCGTCCAGAATCCGAGGTTGCCCTCCTTGCAGATTCCGTACAGAGGTCGGCCCTCGCGATCGGTGCGCGCCTGCACGTGGGCCGACAGCGCAGCACCGACACCGGATCGGTGTGTGGACGGTTCGACGCCGAGGTATACCCACAGCACAGCGTCGGGGGCGGGGGAGTTCTCGGTCAGGAGCCGATCCATCTCGATGCCGGCCCGGGTGCCGGAACCCATGGCCCACAACAGATGTGGACCGGACACCAGCTGTCGCCACCGCGGTGTCGCGGGGGCGTCGTGTGGATGCCACAGTGACACTCCGACGATGCGGCCGTTCTCGACGGCGAGGTCGGCCCCACCTGCGGGAATGTAGCGGTGGCGGATCAGTGCGGCCATCATGCGCCGCTGTTTGCTCGGGCGGCTGGACGCGTCCGGGAAGAAGTATTCACTGACCGGGTCGTCGTCCTGGAAGGCGCGTGCCATCATCGCGGACATCTCGGCGATGTCTGCTGTGGTGGCCGTTCGGATCTCAATGGGCACGGCTGGTCTCCTCTGCGGGCGAGTGCGGACGTGGTGTGGCCTGCGGTCGCTTTGGGGTGGGGCGCAGCCACCAGTTGGCGTTGCCCATCGACGCGACGAGCGCGGGCACCAGCATCATGCGCACGATGGTGGCGTCGATGACGAGACCGACGATGATGCCGATACCCACGAGCCGCATCATGGCGAGTTCGGACAGCGAGAAGAATGCGGTGACGGTGATGAGCAGTAGCGCGGCGGCCGTGACGACGCGTCCGGTGTGGGCGGCACCGATGCGGACGGCGTCCCGGGTGGTGGCTCCTGAATCGTGTGCTTCGACGATGCGGGAGAGCAGGAAGATCTCGTAGTCGGTGGACAGGCCGAACACCACGGCCATGATGAGGATGCTCATCGTCGACTGCAACGGCCCCGGGGTGACGCCGATCCACTCGGCACCGTGACCGTCGACGAAGATCCAGGTGAGCACTCCGAAGGTGGCACCGAGGCTGATCGATGCCATCGCAATTGCCTTGACGCTGAGCACGATCGACCGGAACGCCACCGTCGTCATCACGAACGTGGCGAGAACCATGATGGTCAGCATCCACGGAAGCGTCGTGTAGATGGCGTCCATGCCGTCCTGGCTCTGCGCGGTGCCGCCGCCCACGCGCAGTGTCGTCCCGGTCGGGGCCGGGATCGACCGGATGGAGTCCAGTGTCTCCAGGGCACCTGCCGTGCGATCGGGTGAGCTCATGATGGCGTCGACGACGGTCAGGTTGTCCACGGTTCCGCCGGGGACTGCTGCAACGACACCGAGCGACCCGTCGACCGCTCTGGTCACTTCGGCGACCGCTGCGGGACTCGGTGGGGAGTCGGTGTCGGATTCGACGAGGACGGTGACACCGGTGTTCGCGAGCGGGAATTCGGTGAACAGCTTCTCGGTGGCGATTTTCGCGGACGCGTCGGAGGGGAGGCCCGTGTGGTCGAGATCGCCCAACCGGGCACCGAGAATCGGCGCACTGAGCAGTGCGAGTATCGCGAAAATGGCTACGACGACGAGCACCGGCCTGCGCATGACACGGTCTGCGACCGTGCCCCAGAACCGTTGGGCGCGTGCGTCGCCTCGGTCGATAGCGCCTCTGCGCCAACTCCACGAGTCGATACGGTGTCCGAGGATCGCGAGCGCTGCGGGCAGTGCGGTCAGTGAGATGACGGCAGCAACGGCCACCGCGGCCATGCCGCCGAAGCCGAGAGATCGAATCATCGACTGCGGGAAGATCAGCATGCCCACGAACCCACA
The DNA here is from genome assembly GCF_040686915.1 of Rhodococcus sp. NPDC077669. Lineage (NCBI taxonomy): Bacteria > Bacillati > Actinomycetota > Actinomycetes > Mycobacteriales > Nocardiaceae > Rhodococcus > Rhodococcus sp. NPDC077669. Next base: position 14,664 of record NZ_JBFBMD010000012.1, read on the forward strand.
TACGAGCAACAGGGCCGAGAACGCCACGGTGCGGCCTGCGGTGAACATCGTGCGACGCACCGCATCTGCCGGGTCTCGGCCGTCGCGTAGTTCCTCGCGGAAACGCGTGATGACGAACAGGCTGTAGTCGACGGCCATCCCGAGTCCGACGAGCGAGGCGATATTGGTCGCGAACACCGACACTTCGGTGACCTCGTTCAGTGCGCGCAGTACGGCGAGCGATGCCACGACGCTCATGCCGCCGATGACCAACGGCGTTGCGGCAGCGACGAGTCCGCCGAAGATCAGCAGCAACAGGACGAGCAGAATCGGGAACGTGATGATCTCGGCCCGCACCAGATCCGCTCGCGCCTGCTCGTTGTAGGCGTCGGCGATGGCCGAGAAGCCGCCGAACTGCACGGTCGCGCCGTCGATCGTCAACTCCGCGCGCAGGTCCCGGTAGGTCTTGACGCGTCGGTCCTCGTCGCCGGTCAGCGTCAGGACCGCGAGTGCGGACCGGCCGTCGAACGATCGCAGACCCGACGCGAACGCGTCGGGCACGGTCCAGTAGGTGATGGGAGCGCGGGCGAGCAGTCCGTCGTCGATGCCGTCGAGGCGACCGAGAACGGTGTCGCCGATGTCGTCGATGGAGCGTCCGTCCGTCGGGGTGTAGACCACCGCGACGTCGGGAACCTTTCGGCCGAAACGCGATTCGACCAACGCGTCCACTTCGGCCGATTCACTGGCCGGGTCGGTGTACCCGCCCAGGCTCAGTTCGTCGACGACACCGATGCCCCACACACCCGCGGCCAGCACGAGCGCGACCACGGTGACCAGTACCCACCGCGCACGTTCGACGACGAAGTCGACCGGGCCGGTGCCGGTGGTCACGACGCACCCGGGGCGCCGACGCCGTCGACGAAGGACGCCAGTGCGGTCAACGCGGCGTCGATCTGTGCGTGCGTGTGTTCGCTCGAGAGGAAGAAGCGAAGCCGTTCCTGGCCCACCGGTACCGAGGGATAGGTGATGGCGTTGACGTTGATGCCCTGCTGCAACAGTGCGACGCAGGCCAGTACGGTTCGTTGGGTGTCGCCGATGACGATCGGCAGAATGGACGTGCCCTCGGCGGTCCCGGTGTCGAACCCGTGAGAGCGTGCGCGGGTGAACGCATAGCGGCCGTTCTCGCGCAGGCGTTCGACACGGTGCGGTTCGGCGGTGAGCACGTTCAGCGCCGTGTTCGCCGCTGCCACTGCGGACGGCGCGGGTCCGGCGGTGAACATGCTCAATCCCGGTGCGGAGTACTTGAATCCACGGATCAGCTCGCGGGAGCCGGCCAGGAACCCGCCGACGCTGCCGAGGGCCTTGGACATGGTTCCCATCCACACGTCGACGGCGTCGCCGGGCAGGTCGTAGAGTTCGCGGATGCCGAGGCCGCGCTGACCCAGTACGCCGAACGCGTGTGCTTCGTCGACCATCACGGCGCAGTCGTAACGCCGGGCCACGGCGATCAACTCGGGGAGTAGGGCGACGTCGCCGTCCATGCTGTAGTGGCTTTCGAGAATCACCATTGCGCGTGCGAAACTGCCGCGCGACATCTTCAGTATCGCCTCGAGCGCATCGGGGTCGTTGTGACGGAACAACACTCGTCGACACCCTGCCCATTCGGTTCCCGAGACGATGCTGCTGTGGACCAGGGTGTCGCACACTGCCAGGTCACCTTTGCCCAGCAGATAGCCGACCGCGGCGGCGTTGGTGAGGTACCCGCTTGCGGTGATCACCGTGTCGTCGACGTCGTAGGTGCGGGCGAGCGCCGACTCGAACTCCTCGTAGAGCGGAATCTGACCGCTCACGATGCGGCTGCCGGACACCGAGGTTCCGTAACGATCGATCGCGTCCTTGGCTGCGTCCATCACGCGCCGGTCCGAGCTCAGGCCCAGGTAGTTGAAGCTGCCGAAATTGATCATGTCGCAGTCGAGCTGTCGGATGGTTGCTCCGGCCGTGCCGTCGTGCGGCAGGTACAGCGGGTTGGGCACACCGAGTTCCGCGAACATCCGGTCGACTCCGTCGAATTGCGCGGTGGTCGCCGCGACGTCGGGATGGTCGGCCAGAGACCCGCTTCGCTGCCCCTTACCGTGCCCGGCGACGGCAGGTTCGGCGGCTGTGGGTCCACGGCCGATCGACTCGGGGCCGGTGTCCACGTTCACCGTGGAGTACCCGCCGCGGGCGAGCAGCCTGCGAGCGATCTCTCGTGAATCGACGCTCATGGTGCGACCGCTTCCAGAGGGGCGGACGGGGGCACGGTGGATGCGGCGTTACCCGCGGCGGCATTCCTGGTGATGCTCGCAGCGAGTTTCGCTCCGATCGCGGCAAGGCCTTGACCACGCCCGAACTCGAGCACCGACATTTCGAGACCCACGGATTTGCCGACCCGAGCGGCGAATTCGACTGCCATCAGTGAGTCGAGGCCCAGTTCCGGTAACGGTGTCGAGGTGTCGACTGCATCCGGATCGATGCCCATGACGGCAGCGAGCTGCTCGGCCAGAACGAACGTCAGCACGTCCGCGCGTTGGTCCTCGGGCAGCGCGAGTATTTCGGCGTGCAGTGCGGTGACGCCCGACCCGCCGGTACTCGCTGCGGCGATGTGCGCTGCGAAGCGTGGGATGTGCGCGGACGCGGGGTTGGCGATACCCCATTGTTCCCAGTCGATTCCGACGACGGCCACGTGCGGGAGGTCCAGCGTCAGGCATTCGCCCAGATAGCGGGCTGCTGCGTCCATGTCGACATTGCGGAAGCCGAGCATGTCGAGGTATCGCACCACCTCCTCGGCAGTTTCCGCCATGCCTCCTCCGCTCATCGCGCCCCAACTGACCGTCAATGCCGACTTACCGCGGGCACGCCGGGACCAGGCGAGTGCATCGAGCACGGAGTTCGCGGCGGAATAGGACACCTGCGGGGTGCCACCGCTGAGGCTGCTCATCGAGGAGAACAGGACGAAGATCGCAGGATCGATTCCGGCGACGTCGAGTGCGCGATCGAAATTCAGTGCGCCGGTTACTTTGGGCGCGAACACTTCTCGAACAGATTGTTCGGTGATGTTCGCAACCGGCAGGTTGTCTACCACCCCGGCGGTGTGGAACACCCCGCCGAGCGGGGCGTCGGCGACGGTGCGTCCGATCAGTTCGGCCACTGCGTCGTAGTGCGAGATGTCCACGCGTTCGGCGACCACTCGTACTCCGGCTGCCTCGAACGCGGCGACTCCCGCGATGGCGGTCTCGGTGGTTGCTCCGCTGCGCCCGACGAGTACGAGGTGTCGTGCGCCCTCGGCGACGAGCCAGCGCGCGATCGCCATTCCGAACGCGCCGAATCCGCCGGTGACGATGTAGGCGGCCGTGGGATCGATGCGTACGGTCGGGACCTCGGGCCGGACCGAGGGCATGTCGTCGTCGAAGGACAGTACGACGCGGCCGGTGTGAGTGGAGCGCACGACAGCGTCGAACGCGTCGGCGACGCGAGCGAGCGGGTACGTCGTGTATGGCAGCGGTGTGTACGTGCGGTCCACCAACCCCGCGATGACGGCCTCGGTGACCTGCCGCGCCAGAGCTGGCTTGAACTCGAACATTCGGTCCATGTCGACGGCGAAGAAGGTGAGATTGCGATCGAACGGGGCGAGGTCCAGCACGCCGCCGAAGTAGATGTCTGCTTTCCCCAGCTCGACGATGCGGCCGAATTCCGCTGCCACATGCAGGTTCTGGGCCATGATCTCACCCGGCGAGGAGTTGTAGACGACGTCGACGCCTCGTCCGTCGGTCAGCACACGAATGTCGTCGGCGAAGTTCAGTGATCTGGACGCGAGCACGTGGTGAGCGCCGGCCTCGGTTGCGACTGCCCGCCGCTCCTCGGTGCCTGCGGTCGCGATCACCACTGCTCCGAGTCCGCGGGCGACCTGGATTGCGGCCAATCCCAATCCGCCCGCGGCACCGTGGATCAGGACGGTCTCGCCGGGTCGAACTCGGGCGAGATCGAGTAGGCCGAATCGCGCGCACATCAGCGGCAGGATCGACGAGCACCACCCGAACTCCCAGTCGGACGGTACCTTCGCCGAGCCCCCTTCGTCGGCGTCGAGGGTGACGAAGCGCGCCATGATGTTTCGTGAGCACAAACCGATGTGATCGCCCGGTGCGATGCCGTCCACATCCGGTCCGACGCGAGTCACGACACCGAGTCCGCCGAGTCCGAGTGTCGTGCCGAAGTAGGTGCCCGCGAGTTCGCGCTCGGTCAGCACTCCCATGACCTTGAGCGGGTCCTTGTAGTTGATGTCGATTGCGCGGACCTGAACCTCGATCTGGCCGGGGCCGGGGTCCATGCGCGCTGTCGCGCGAAAGGCGATATCGGACAACATCTTCGATGCCGGAGCCTCGATCGCGAAGGACGCCTCCCGGTCCAATAGCGGGGCGGGTGTATCGCGTAGCGCCAGGTGGTCACGCAAATTGCTGCGCAGCCTCACTGCCCATCGAGAACCCTGGCGCAGAGCCACCTCGTCGGCATCGTCGCCTGCGTAGGGCCCGAACGCGATCGTCTCGGTCACCACCTGCTCGACATCGGTGTCGGCTTCGGTGTCCACCAGACGCCACGCGGCAGGGGATTGTTCGTTGCGCAGTGACCGTCGGGCACCGACGAGGCCGGAGTGGGTCAGGTGCGCGCAGGCAGGATCGCCCGGCATGCAGAAGGCCTTCTCGGTCACGATCACCGCGGTGACGGACCCCGGCTCGGAGGCCGGCCCGTTCGAGTCGCCGTACAGCGCGTTCTGCACGGTGCGTGCGATGGTGGTCAGGGCGTGCACGGCCGACGCCGGGTCTGCGAACTCGCCGGCGACGGCGACGACGGTGGCGCGGTCGACACCGTCGGCCTCGAGGCCGGTACGCAGGATTCTGGTCAGGTCGGTGGCGTCGAAGGTGTTCTGCGCCAACACAACCGATGTTCGGCGGGCGCGGGCGATGGCCTCGGCGCGCGTGTGTGCTCGGCTGTCGGCTGAGGCGTCGCCCAGCACGACGACCAGCGCGAAGTCGCGATCGGTGTCTGCTGCGGGCATCGGAGCATCGCGGTTGTCCCGCAATTCCCACACCGGTTCGTAGAACAACCGGTCCAGTTCGGTGTGCAGCGACGGCGGCGGCGCAATCGGTTTGAACTCGACGCCGCCCAACGCGACCGCGGCCCGGCCCTCGTCGTCGGTCACGGTGATGTCGGCTCGCATCGGGTCGGTTCCCGTGCTCCGCACCACGACGACGGCATGGTCGGGAATCGGTCCGTACCTGCGGACGGACGCGATGGTGGCCGGAACCACTGCGCCGCTGCGGTCCCCGACGGCAGCCGACGAAACCAGCGCTGTTCCAGCCAGTGCAGCGGTGCCGGCCAGCGCAGCGACGCATTGCAGCGCGGTGTCCAGTACCGCGGGATGCACCAGGTGACGGGAGCCGGAGTGACGGCCGGCGTCGATGACGGCGACGACTGTGTCGGTGTCGATTCGGGCGGAGACGATGCCCTGGAAGGCCGGTCCGTAGTGCAACCCGGCCGCGGCGAGCAGCGGATACAGCGCGTCTCCGGTGATCTCGACGGCGGCGTCGGAGATCTCAGCGGCGACGAACGGGGCGTCGAATCGCCCCTCCACGAGGCGGCCCGTGGCGTTGACGGTCCATTGGGTGTCGGCCGCCGACCGCGAGCGCAGCACGAATCTTCTCGTCGAGTCCTCCACCGAGATCTGCAGAACGGGAACGTCGTCGGCGTCGATCACCAGCGGGGCGACGAACTCCACGTTCTCGGCTGCGACCTCGGGATGTCCGGTCCGCGCGGCCGCGGCGCTCAGTGCGGCGTCGAGGTATGCGGTACCGGGTAGCAGAACGAGACCGTCGACTACGTGGTCGCGTAGCCACGGAAGTTGGGCAACGGCCAGTTCGACGCTCCAGTGGGAACCGGCCTCGTCGGAACGTTCGCCGAGCAGGGGGTAGGTGTCGGGGGCACCGAACCTGTCGAGAATCGAGGATTCGGGCTCGGACCAGCAGCGTGTGCGTTGCCACGGGTATGCGGGCAGCTCTGTGTGCGGCGATACGGCTGCCGGTCCGTCGAAGGAACCGCTCGCGTAGAGACCCTGGATTGCGGACGTCAGGCTCGATCGGTCGTCCGCCCCACGGACCAGCGTTCCGATCGATGTTCCGGTCTCGCCGGCTCGGATCAGGATTTCCCTGATGTTGCCCGAGAGCACCGGATGGGGGCCGACTTCGAGGAAGACGCGGTGGCCGTCGGCGATGAGAGCGGCCATCGTGTCGGCGAAACGCACCGGGCGTCGAACGTTGTCGCACCAGTAGCTCGAGTTCCATTCTGCGCCGGTGACTCGCTCTGCCGTGACCGTCGAGTACAGCGCGAGACCAGGGACCTGTGCATCTATGGTGTGCAGGGCCGAATCGATCTGCGCCAGAATGGGATCCATGAGGTGGCTGTGGTACGGCACCTCGACGTGCAGCATCTTGGCAAAAACGCCGCTGCCGGTGAGTGTCTCGGCGAATGCTGCCAAGGTTGCCGTGTCGCCTGCCAACGTGACCGCGGTCGGGCTGTTGATCGCGGCCACCGAGATCTCCGCGGACACGCCGTGCTCCTGGATCCGGGCCATGGCATCGTTCTCGGACAATCCGACGGCCAGCATGCCGCCGGAGCCTGCGGTGGTGGCCTGCAATCGGGCGCGGTGGTAGCTGACGAGCAGCGCGTCGTGCAGGCTCAGTGCTCCGCTGATGTAGGCGGCGCTGACCTCGCCGACGCTGTGTCCGACGACCGTGGTCGGTGCTATCCCGAGGGAACCGAGCTCGGCGACGAGAGCGACCTGGACGAGGAAGTTCGCCGGTTGCGCGATCGAGGTATCGGTGACCCGGGATACGTCTTCGTCCCGGGTGAGTTCCTCGATGATCGACCAACCGGCGATGTCGACGAACGCAGCATCGACGAGCCGTGCGACACGGGCGAATTCGCCGTCCGCGAGCAGCAGTTCGCGGGCCATGGCCCACCACTGCGGGCCCATGCCGCTGAAGACGAACACCGGCGCCGCGCTGTGGCCGACGACGGTGTGGGCGGTCGACCCACTGCCGCCCGCGAACGAGACCAGGGCGCCGAGCAAGTCGTCGGCATCGGTGTAGGGGAGTGCGGCCCGGACGGGGTGGTGGGCTCGACGCGACCACGCGGCCGAGGTGAGCGCAGGTAGTTCGTCTGAGCGGCCGGAATCGATCAGATCCCGAACCGTGGTTCCGAGTGCCGCGGCGGATGCACGTGCGGCCGCGTCGGTCCGTCCGGAGACGGGGAACAGCCGAAGTTCGACGGTGTCGTTCGCAGGTTCGGTGGCCGACACGTCGAGCTGGTTCGGTGCCGCAGACATCACGACGTGCGCGTTGGTACCGCCGTATCCGAAGCCGTTGATGGCCACGTACGGGTCTGCATCGGCGAAGGGTTCCGCGGCCACCGGAATGCGAATGTTCAGCTCGTCGAACGGGATTGCCGGATTGAGCGTGTGCAGCCACGCCTGCGGCACGATGGTCCGATGGTGCAGCGTCAATGCCGATTTGATGAGGCCGGCGATGCCCGCGGCCGCTTCGGTATGCCCGATCGCGGCTTTGATGGAACCGACCACCAGCGGGCTTTCGCGTCCGTCGACCACGCCGTAGGCTCCGCCGAGCGCCTCGAGTTCGAGTGGGTCTCCTACCGCGGTTCCCGTGCCGTGCGCTTCGACGTAGCCGACCCTTCCGGGTTCGATACCTGCTTCCGCGCACACTCGGGTGGCGAGTGCGAGTTGCGAGACGGGATTGGGGACGGGAATGGCGATGGTGCGCCCGTCCTGGTTCACGCCGGAACCTCGAATCACCGAATAGATCCGGTCCCCGTCCGCGATCGCATCCGCCAGGGGGCGGAGCAGCACCATGCCCGCGCCTTCGCCGCGGCCGTATCCGTCGGCGGCCGCGTCGAAGGACTTCGATCGGCCGTCGAACGAGAGAAACCTGCCCTTGCACATCGAGACGAACGTCTCGGGGCGGAACATCGCATTGGCTCCGCCGACCAGGGCCATGGTGCATTCGCCGCGCTCGAGTGCGCGGACGGCCTGGTGGACGGCGACGAGGGACGACGAGCATGCGGTGTCGATCGTCATGGACGGTCCGACGAGATCGAGCGCGAACGAGATGCGGTTGGAGAGCAACGTATGCGAGGAACTGGTGGCGCTGTGCGAATTGATCTGGGCGCGTGCGGAACTGGATGCGCGCAGCCCGGCCGAGTCGTTGGTGAATCCGCCGACGAACACTCCGATCGGCTGCCCGCTGACCCGGCCGGCGTGCCCGGCGTCGTCGAGCGCTTCCCAGGCGACTTCGAGTAGGAGACGTTGCTGAGGGTCGGTCACCGAGGCCTCGCGAGGCGACATTCCGAAGAATTCGGGGTCGAAGTCCCACAGCGACTGGGTCAGGAATCCGCCGCGTCGGGTGTAGGCGCGTCCCGGCGCGTCGGGATTGGGGTCGTAGAAGCGATCGGCGTTCCACCGATCCGCAGGTATGTCGACGATGCCGTCGCCCTTGTCGAGCATGAACTTCCAGAAGCTGGGGCCATCGTGTACCCCGCCTGGGAATCTGCATCCGATTCCGACCACTGCCACCGCGACCATGCTGTCCCCCCCCGAGAGACAAAGAGTTGTGTTGTGCGAATGCGTTTGTTGCGCAAAAGAAAAGACGCGCGTCGACGAATCGAACCCCCTCGTCGACGACCCCCGTTGCGACAAAGTGAATACAATCAGACCGCGGGCCGGATTTCCATAGCAACCGAGGGGTTGCGTCGATCGGGTCGGTCTGCATGGTCGATCACGACTCGACCGTTGTCGTTGCAAATGAAATGCGTGTTCCACCAATATCTTTCGTGATTGCCGCGAAAGATCTGGAAGCTCACGCGGAATCGCGGTCCGCAACTCGGCTCGGGTCGCAGTCGCCGGAGCCCCGATCCGACGAATGTCGATCAGCAGATCCCTCGGTAGCGATTCGTCCGGGTCGCCGCGATCGGCGGGATGAACGGCAGAGGCGAACAGCTCGAGTGAACTGCAGGGGTGATCAGCTTCCGTGTCGGTCGGGGAGGACCGACAGAATCGCGTCTGTGCCAGTCGTCACATCGGTCGCCTCGGGCGGGGTCGATGCGCCGGTTTCCCGCGGACCTCTTGACGAAGGGAGGCGCAAGGTTCACTCTTGTCGTCAGGAGCACCCCCTTGCGGTATCGGGCGCACACCTGTTCGAGACGGCGTGGCGACACGCTTTCCTCGACTCGGTGCGAGAACGGACCTCGGGTGTTACTTTTGATGCCCCCGTTGCGCCTTGCGCACATTTGGGGTACCTTTGGACGTTGCGCTGGCTGCCTCCTGTCCACCTCTCGATCGCTGTTACTCGAAAGCACGTTTTCGGGCCGCTGTGATGGGGATTCGGTCTGGTTGCGACCAGCCGAAATTCGCCCCAACATATAGCAAACAGATACAGCGGCGGTCGCCATGTCGTTTCGGTTGACAGAACGGCGCGACCCGCGTGAGGTGCTGGAAGGACGCATCTTGGCAGTCTCTAGCCAGACCAAGGCAGTTGTCGGAACACCGGGAGCCCCGAGGAGGGTTTCGTTCGCGAACATTCGCGAGCCGTTGGAGGTACCCGGTCTCCTCGATGTACAGACGGACTCGTTCGAGTGGCTGGTAGGTGCGCAGAGTTGGCGCGACCGTGCCGCCGCCCGTGGAGACAGCGGTGTCTCCGGCGGACTCGAGGACATCCTGACCGAGCTCTCTCCGATCGAGGACTTCTCGGGCTCGATGTCGCTCTCCTTCTCCGACCCACGATTCGACGAGGTCAAGGCCTCGACCGATGAGTGCAAGGACAAGGACATGACGTACGCGGCTCCGCTGTTCGTCACCGCCGAGTTCATCAACAACAACACCGGCGAGATCAAGAGCCAGACGGTCTTCATGGGTGATTTCCCGATGATGACCGACAAGGGCACCTTCATCATCAACGGCACCGAGCGCGTCGTCGTCTCGCAGCTGGTGCGTTCTCCGGGCGTCTACTTCGATCACTCGATCGACAAGACCACCGAGAAGGACCTGCACAGCGTCAAGGTCATCCCCGGCCGCGGTGCTTGGCTCGAGTTCGACGTCGACAAGCGCGACACCGTCGGTGTCCGTATCGACCGCAAGCGTCGTCAGCCCGTCACGGTGCTGCTGAAGGCTCTCGGCTGGTCCACCGAGCAGATCACGGAGCGCTTCGGCTTCTCCGAGATCCTCATGGCCACGCTGGAGAAGGACAACACCGCCGGTACCGACGAGGCTCTCCTCGACATCTACCGCAAGCTGCGTCCGGGCGAGCCGCCGACCAAGGAGTCGGCGCAGACCCTGCTGGAGAACCTGTTCTTCAAGGACAAGCGTTACGACCTCGCTCGCGTGGGTCGCTACAAGATCAACAAGAAGCTCGGCCTCAACTCGGGTCAGCCCATCGTGGCGTCGACCCTCACCGAGGAAGACATCGTCGCGACCATCGAGTACCTCGTGCGTCTGCACGCAGGTGAGACCTCGATGACCGCACCCGACGGCGTCGAGGTTCCGGTCGAGGTCGACGACATCGACCACTTCGGCAACCGTCGTCTGCGCACCGTGGGCGAGCTCATCCAGAACCAGATCCGCGTGGGCCTGTCCCGCATGGAGCGCGTCGTGCGCGAGCGTATGACGACTCAGGACGTCGAGGCGATCACGCCGCAGACCCTGATCAACATCCGTCCCGTCGTCGCTGCGATCAAGGAGTTCTTCGGAACCTCCCAGCTCTCGCAGTTCATGGACCAGAACAACCCGCTGTCGGGTCTGACGCACAAGCGTCGCCTGTCGGCACTGGGACCCGGCGGTCTCTCTCGTGAGCGCGCCGGCCTCGAGGTCCGCGACGTGCACCCCTCGCACTACGGCCGCATGTGCCCCATCGAGACCCCGGAAGGCCCGAACATCGGCCTGATCGGTTCGCTCTCGGTGTACGCACGCGTCAACCCGTTCGGCTTCATCGAGACCCCGTACCGCAAGGTCGTCGACGGCAAGGTCACCGACGAGGTCGATTACCTGACCGCCGACGAGGAGGATCGCCACACGCTCGCGCAGGCGAACTCCCCGGTCGACGATTCGGGTCACTTCATCGAGGACAAGATTCTCGTTCGTCGTAAGGGTGGAGAGGTCGAGTTCGTCTCGTCCGACGACATCGATTACATGGACGTCTCGCCTCGTCAGATGGTGTCGGTCGCGACCGCGATGATTCCCTTCCTCGAGCACGACGATGCCAACCGTGCCCTGATGGGCGCGAACATGCAGCGTCAGGCTGTCCCGCTGGTGCGCAGCGAGGCTCCGATCGTCGGTACCGGCATGGAGCTGCGTGCCGCCGTCGACGCCGGTGACGTCGTCATCACCGAGAAGACCGGTGTCGTCGAAGAGGTCTCCGCCGATTACGTCACGGTCATGGCCGACGACGGATCGCGCAAGACCTACCGGATGCGCAAGTTCGCGCGTTCCAACCAGGGCACCTGCGCCAACCAGCGTCCGATCGTGGACGAGGGACAGCGCGTCGAGTCCGGCCAGGTCCTCGCCGACGGCCCCTGCACCGAGAACGGTGAGATGGCTCTCGGCAAGAACCTGCTGCTGGCGATCATGCCGTGGGAGGGCCACAACTACGAGGACGCGATCATCCTGTCGCAGCGCCTCGTGGAAGAGGACGTTCTCACCTCGATCCACATCGAGGAGCACGAGATCGATGCTCGCGACACCAAGCTCGGTGCCGAAGAGATCACTCGCGACATCCCGAACGTCTCCGACGAGGTCCTCGCAGACCTCGACGAGCGCGGCATCATCCGTATCGGTGCCGAGGTTCGTGACGGCGACGTGCTGGTCGGAAAGGTCACGCCGAAGGGCGAGACCGAGCTGACCCCCGAAGAGCGCCTGCTGCGCGCCATCTTCGGTGAGAAGGCTCGCGAAGTTCGCGACACCTCGCTCAAGGTTCCGCACGGCGAGAACGGAAAGGTCATCGGCATCCGCGTCTTCTCGCGCGACGACGACGACGATCTGCCTCCCGGCGTCAACGAGCTGGTCCGCGTCTACGTGGCTCAGAAGCGCAAGATCCAGGACGGCGACAAGCTCGCCGGCCGTCACGGCAACAAGGGCGTCATCGGCAAGATCCTCCCGCAGGAGGACATGCCGTTCCTGCCCGACGGCACCCCGATCGACATCATCCTCAACACCCACGGTGTTCCGCGTCGTATGAACATCGGTCAGGTCCTCGAAACCCACCTGGGTTGGATCGGCAAGACCGGTTGGAACGTGCAGATCGCCGCGGACGGCAGCAAGCCCGATTGGGCCGAACGCCTGCCCGAGGAGATGCTGGCGGCTCCGGCCGACAGCAACATCGCTACCCCGGTGTTCGACGGTGCCAAGGAGAATCAGCTCGCCGGCCTGCTGGAGAGCACGATCCCCAACCGCGACGGCGAGCAGATGGTCGGATCCGACGGAAAGGCCACGTTGTTCGACGGCCGCTCCGGCGAGCCGTTCCCGTACCCGGTGTCGGTGGGCTACATGTACATCATCAAGCTGCACCACTTGGTCGACGACAAGATCCACGCTCGTTCGACCGGGCCGTACTCGATGATCACGCAGCAGCCCCTCGGTGGTAAGGCTCAGTTCGGTGGACAGCGCTTCGGTGAGATGGAGTGCTGGGCCATGCAGGCCTACGGTGCCGCGTACACGCTGCAGGAGCTTCTCACCATCAAGTCGGACGACGTTGTCGGCCGCGTGAAGGTGTACGAGGCGATCGTCAAGGGCGAGAACATTCCCGAGCCCGGTATCCCCGAGTCCTTCAAGGTGCTCCTCAAGGAGCTCCAGTCGCTGTGCCTCAACGTGGAGGTGCTGTCCTCGGACGGCGCTGCCATCACGATGGCCGACGGTGACGACGAAGACCTCGAGCGTGCCGCAGCCAACCTGGGAATCAACCTCTCCCGCAACGAAGCTGCCACGGTCGACGACCTCGCTCAGTAGTTCTGTGGTCTCCGGGCCTGCGTCACTGCAGGCCCGGAGGCGTTTCTCTCATTTGCTCTTCCAGCACAACACCCATAACGGGGAAAGGAAGTTACGTGCTCGACGTCAACTTCTTCGATGAACTTCGCATTGGCCTTGCCACTGCGGACGACATCCGTCAGTGGTCCTACGGCGAGGTCAAGAAGCCGGAGACCATCAACTACCGCACGCTCAAGCCCGAGAAGGACGGCCTCTTCTGCGAGAAGATCTTCGGCCCCACCCGGGACTGGGAGTGCTACTGCGGCAAGTACAAGCGCGTCCGCTTCAAGGGCATCATCTGTGAGCGCTGTGGCGTCGAGGTCACTCGCGCCAAGGTTCGTCGTGAGCGCATGGGCCACATCGAACTGGCCGCTCCGGTCACGCACATCTGGTACTTCAAGGGTGTGCCGTCGCGTCTGGGCTACCTGCTCGACCTGGCTCCGAAGGATCTCGAGAAGATCATCTACTTCGCTGCCTACGTCATCACCACGGTCGACGACGAGCTCCGTCACAACGAGCTCTCGACGCTCGAGGCCGAGATGGAGGTCGAGAAGAAGGCCGTCGCAGATCAGCGCGACGCCGATCTCGAGGCTCGTGCGCAGAAGCTCGAAGCCGATATCGCCGAGCTCGAAGCCGAGGGTGCCAAGTCCGACGTGCGCCGCAAGGTCAAGGACGGCGGCGAGCGCGAGATGCGTCAGCTCCGTGACCGCGCGCAGCGTGAGCTCGATCGTCTCGAAGAGATCTGGACCACGTTCACCAAGCTCGCTCCCAAGCAGCTCATCGTCGACGAACTCATCTACCGCGAGCTCATCGACCGGTACGGCGAGTACTTCACCGGTGCCATGGGTGCCGAGTCCATCCAGAAGCTCATGCAGACCTTCGACATCGACGCCGAGGCGGAATCTCTTCGCGAGACCATCCGCAGTGGCAAGGGTCAGAAGAAGCTGCGCGCGCTCAAGCGTCTGAAGGTCGTCGCTGCGTTCCAGGCCGGCCGTAACTCGCCGATGGGCATGGTTCTCGACGCTGTCCCGGTCATCCCGCCGGAGCTTCGTCCGATGGTGCAGCTCGACGGTGGCCGTTTCGCGACGTCCGACCTCAACGACCTGTACCGCCGCGTCATCAACCGCAACAACCGCCTCAAGCGTCTGATCGATCTCGGTGCTCCCGAGATCATCGTCAACAACGAGAAGCGGATGCTGCAGGAGTCGGTCGACGCCCTGTTCGACAACGGCCGTCGTGGACGTCCGGTCACCGGACCGGGTAACCGCCCGCTGAAGTCGCTCTCCGACTTGCTCAAGGGCAAGCAGGGACGATTCCGTCAGAACCTCCTCGGCAAGCGCGTCGACTACTCGGGCCGTTCGGTCATCGTCGTCGGCCCGCAGCTCAAGCTGCACCAGTGCGGTCTGCCCAAGCTGATGGCACTCGAGCTGTTCAAGCCGTTCGTGATGAAGCGTCTGGTGGATCTGAACCACGCGCAGAACATCAAGTCGGCCAAGCGCATGGTCGAGCGTCAGCGTCCGCAGGTGTGGGACGTTCTCGAAGAGGTCATCGCCGAGCACCCCGTGCTGCTGAACCGTGCACCCACCCTGCACCGGTTGGGCATCCAGGCGTTCGAGCCGCAGCTCGTCGAGGGCAAGGCCATCCAGCTGCACCCGCTCGTGTGTGAGGCGTTCAACGCCGACTTCGACGGTGACCAGATGGCTGTCCACCTCCCGCTGTCCGCCGAGGCTCAGGCCGAGGCCCGCGTGCTGATGCTGTCGTCGAACAACATCCTCTCGCCGGCATCGGGCCGTCCGCTCGCCATGCCACGTCTGGACATGGTGACGGGTCTGTACCACCTGACGCGTCTCGATGCCGGTGCTGTCGGCGAGCGCGTCGACGCATCGACCGATCAGGCCGAGTTCGGGGCGTACTCCTCCCCGGCCGAGGCTCAGATGGCCGTCGATCGTGGATCGCTGACCGTGCAGTCGCAGATTCGGGTTCGTCTCACCATGCAGCGCCCGCCGCGTGACATCGAGAACGAGCTGTTCCCCGAGGGCTGGAACCGCGGTGACGCATGGACCGCGGAGACCACTCTGGGACGCGTGCTCTTCAACGAGCTGCTTCCGGCGGACTACCCGTTCGTCAACGAGCAGATGCCGAAGAAGCGTCAGTCGACCATCATCAACGATCTCGCCGAGCGTTACCCGATGATCGTCGTCGCACAGACCGTCGACAAGCTCAAGGACGCAGGCTTCTACTGGGCCACGCGTTCGGGTGTCACGATCTCGATCTCCGACGTCCTCGTGCCGCCGGAGAAGCCGCAGATCATGGAGACCTTCGAGGCTCAGGCCGATCAGATCGAGAAGAAGTACCAGCGTGGCGCACTCGACAAGGTCGAGCGCAACTCCGCACTGGTCAAGATCTGGCAGGACGCGACCGAGCAGGTCGGTAAGGCCATGGAGGCCCACTTCCCCGACGACAACCCGATCCCGATGATCGTGAAGTCCGGCGCAGCCGGAAACATGACTCAGGTTCGCTCGCTCGCCGGCATGAAGGGCTTGGTGACGAACCCGAAGGGTGAGTTCATCCCGCGTCCGATCAAGTCTTCCTTCAAGGAAGGCCTGACGGTCCTCGAGTACTTCATCAACACGCACGGTGCTCGTAAGGGTCTGGCCGATACGGCGCTTCGTACCGCCGACTCGGGCTACCTGACGCGTCGTCTGGTCGACGTCTCGCAGGATGTCATCGTTCGGGAAACCGACTGTGGCACCGAGCGTGGCATCGTCACGACGATCGCGGAGAAGACCGCCGACGGCAAGATGATCCGCGACGCTCACGTCGAGACCAGCACGTACGCCCGCACCTTGGCGAACGACGCTGTCGACGAGAACGGCACGGTCATCGTCGCTCGCGGACACGATCTCGGTGACCCGGCCATCGACGCGCTGCTCGCTGCGGGCATCACGTCGGTCAAGGTTCGCTCGGTGCTCACCTGCACCACGGGTACCGGCGTCTGCGCCACCTGCTACGGCCGTTCGATGGCCACCGGCAAGCTGGTCGACATCGGTGAGGCCGTCGGTATCGTTGCCGCACAGTCCATCGGTGAGCCCGGAACCCAGCTGACCATGCGTACCTTCCACCAGGGTGGTGTCGCCGGAGATGACATCACCGGTGGTCTGCCTCGCGTGCAGGAGCTGTTCGAGGCACGTGTGCCGAAGGGCAAGGCTCCGATCGCGGACGTGTCGGGACGCATCCAGCTCGAGGACGGCGATCGTTTCTACAAGATCACCATCGTCCCGGACGACGGCGGCGAAGAGGTTGTCTACGACAAGCTCTCCAAGCGTCAGCGTCTGCGCGTCTTCAAGCACGACGACGGCACCGAGCGCCTGTTGGCGGACGGTGACCACGTCGAGGTCGGCCAGCAGCTCATGGAAGGTGCTGCCGATCCGCACGAGGTGCTGCGCGTGATGGGTCCTCGCCAGGTGCAGATCCACCTCGTCAACGAGGTCCAGGAGGTGTACCGGTCGCAGGGTGTGTCGATTCACGACAAGCACATCGAGACCATCGTGCGCCAGATGCTCCGTCGCGTGACGATCATCGACAGCGGCTCCACCGAATTCCTGCCCGGTTCACTCACCGAGCGCAGCGAATTCGAGTCGAGCAACCGTCGCGTCGTCTCCGAGGGTGGCGAGCCCGCAGCCGGACGTCCGGTCCTGATGGGTATCACCAAGGCGTCGCTGGCCACCGACTCGTGGCTCTCGGCCGCGTCCTTCCAGGAGACCACTCGTGTGCTCACCGATGCGGCGATCAACTGCCGTAGCGACAAGCTCATAGGTCTCAAGGAGAACGTCATCATCGGTAAGCTCATCCCGGCTGGTACCGGCATCAACCGGTACCGGAACATCACGGTGCAGCCGACCGAGGAGGCACGTGCCGCGGCATACGCGGTGCCGTCGTACGACGATCAGTACTACAGCCCGGACGGCTTCGGCCAGGGAACCGGTGCTGCAGTGCCGCTCGACGACTACGGTTTCTCCAACGAATACCGCTAGAGCGACTCCGTCGCATGTGACTGGAACTTCGTAGCCCACTACGAGTTTCCACTCACGACGACAGGGCGTGACCAGCAAAGCCCCGCATCGACTTCGGTCGGTGCGGGGCTTTGTTCTATGTGGAGGGGGGCGCGGTGAGTTTCCCGCGGCACTCGAGTCGGTACCGGTATGACCGAGCAAACACCCAGCACAATCGTGAACATCGGCGTGGCCATGTTCACCGTCGCCGATCAGGACGCAGCCCTCGATTTCTGAGGTGAACAGCAGCAACTGCGCCGATCGCAGCGTCGACGGTTCTCCGAGGTTCACCAGGACACCCGCCAGAGCTGCTCCGAAGGCGTTGGCGATCAGCTGAACAGTGTTGATCGCGGCCGAGGCTCGTGCGCCTTCGCCCGGTTCGGCGACCGATGTCATGGCACCGACGGCCAAGTGTGGCCACGCGATTCCGATTCCGACGCCCGCGACGAGCAGACCCACTACCCACGTGGCGATCGAACCGGCACCTGCCTGGTCGGTGAGAAACGCTGCCACGATGCACAATCCGGCGGCGACGAGGATCGGGCCGGCGATGACGATGCGTCGCACGACCCGTGGAGCGGTGGCCGACGCGCTCGGTATCTCGCCGAGTGTCCACCCGAGCGCCAGTGCGGCTCCGAGGAATCCGGCGGCCAGCGGTGCCAATCCGGCGAGACGTTGGCCGAACAGTGGGATGAAGGTCTCCACCGTGGACGCGACGGCGAGGACGACGATGGTCAGGTATATCCATTTCAGCGCTGACGCGCCGAAGGTCGACGGGGGGAGTACGCCGTGCGCTGCGCGACGGTCGGCGGCCACGAAGGCGATCAGCAGGAGTACTCCTCCCAGGACCATGGCCGCGGTGATCGCGAGGTTGGAGACCACTCCGGCGAAGCTCACCAGCAGGGCAGCCGTGGTGAGCAGGGTCAGCGACAGTGTCGGTACCGGGCTGGGTTCGGTGGCTTCAGCGGTGTGGGCGGGCAGTGCTCGCGGGACGAGGGCTGCCATGGCCAGAGCTGCGAGAACGAGCACACCGAAGGCCATTCGCCAGGCTCCGAATTGCGCGAAGATGCCGCCGACGGCCGGTCCGGCGAACGTTCCCACACCCCACATGGCCGAGACCAGAGCCGCACCTCGCGTCCAGAGATGTTGCGGTAGTGCGGCATTGATGACGGCGTAGCCGAGTCCGGCCAGTAGGCCACCTCCTGCGCCCTGAATTGTGCGGCCCACCAGTAAGAGTTCCATCGTGGGGCTGACGGCACACACGACGGTGCCGAGAGCGAAGACCGTCAGGCCGATCAGGTAGGCACCGCGAGGTCCGCGGGCGGCCAGAACTTTGCTGACCAGCATCGAGGAGATGACGGACGCAACGAGGAAAACCGTTGCAGTCCAGGCGTAGTAGCGCTCGCCGCCGACCTCGTCGATGGCCGTGGGTAGCAGGCTGGTCGTCAGGTAGACGTTCGTGGCGTACAGCGCGACGCCGCCGGCGAGAACGGTAGCGGTGCCGAGGTAGCGAGCGCCGAGCAGCTGTCGCCAGGTTCCGGTCGTGGATTGGGTGGGGGAGTGCATGGTGTGTAAGGCTAGGATCTCGAGTGCACTTGAGATCAACTCGTCGTGTCGGATGGGAGGCAGCATGATCCGTATCAGTGACGAACTGTTGTCCATCGGGGAGGTCGCGGCCAGAACCGGTGCCGCAGTGTCCGCGGTCCGGTATTACGAGACTCTCGGGCTCGTTCCCGCCGAGCGGACGGCGGGCAACGTCCGAAAGTTTCCCCGTCACGCGATTCGGCGGATCTCGCTGATTCAGGTGGCGGTGCGGTTCGGAATACCGCTTGCCGAGGTGGCAGAGGTCTTTGCGTCCCTACCGTCGGGGCGCACCCCGAACAAGCGCGACTGGGCCAAGATTTCGGTTGCATGAAACCAGCGGTTGGAGGATCGGAAGCAGTCGATTGCGCGGATGCAGGAGCAACTCACCGGCTGCATCGGCTGCGGATGTCTCTCCCTCAACAAATGCAGTCTGCTCAATCCAGGCGACGAGCTGGGCAAGGCGGGCCCCGGGGCGCGGCTCATCTGACGCGTGCGTCGGCGGTGTCGGGTCTTGTGGGTGGCCGGCTATGGCTGGTCGATGAACGTGTACAGCTCGGTGATCAGGTCGTCTTTCACGACGACGAAGTCCTGGCCCGAGACTACGGCAGGGGCGTCGGGCGGCGACAGTACCCAGGAAATTCGGGCGACGTTGCCCAGGGCGGTGGGCTCGGCAGTGACGGCGAATGTCAGACCCTCGGAGGGCCCGACCAGCGCTCGAACAGCCTCGATGACCGGCTCTCTCCCGGTGGCGGTGTTCTCGGCGTCGTAGAACACCGCGTCCGGGTGATACATGGACTCGATGAGTTCGCGTCGTTTCGCGTCGTCGTTCGTGTTGAATACTTCGACGACGTTGCGGCGTGCCAGCTCTGCGGGAGTGCTGCGATCCATGGTGTGCCCCTAGGGTTGGTGGTCGGGGTTCGGTGCGCCGGTGCCCCCGGACCCAGCATCGCAGAAAGTACGTGACATGTCACCCAGTAACCCCGAAAGCACTCCGTGGTTGACGCCCACCGAGGAATCGGCGTGGCGCGCCTACATGGGTTTGTCGCTGCAGATGACGTTCGAGATGAACCGGCAGCTGACCGAGGAGCACGGTCTTTCCCTCGCCGACTATTCGGTGCTGGTCGCACTGGCGGACAGTCCCGACGGTCGTCGCCGGGTGACCGAACTGGCCGCCGAAATCGGCTGGGAGCGCAGCAGGGCCTCCCATCACCTCGCGCGGATGTCCGCGCGAGGGCTCACCGATCGCGCTGTCTCGACTACCGACGGACGGGCCACGGATGCAGTGCTCACCGGTGCAGGGAGGGCTGCTCTGAACGCATCGGCGGCGGGGCACGTCGACGTCGTGCGTCGCCTGTTCTTCGACGCACTCGCACCCGAGGACGTCGCCACCCTCGAACCGCTTCTCACTCGTCTGCGAGACCACGTGCGAGCCAACGGGACACTGCCGCGGCCGCAGTGAGACACCTCCACCTCGGATGACGACCGGGCGTTCATCCGTGGTGACACACGGCCTCGAGGTCGATGCCGTTGAGGTCCCGCACGAAGGATCCGTAGTAGGTCGCGTGGTATTCCGGCTGTAGTCCTGGAGGCCGGAGTTCGGTCGCGCCCGCCGACAGTGCTGCCGCGTGGAATGCGTCGACTGTGGTGCGGTCCGGTGCGCTGAACGCGAGATGGGTGTGGGGGCCGATCGCCGACCCCGGCGCGTCGACGATCCAGAAGAAGGGCTTCACCTGCGCCCAGCCGAATGCGACCATGGCGAGCTGGTTCGCTTCGGGTGTGTGCGGCACGCGCATGATCTCGGTGATGCCGAGCGGTGCCAGAGCGGCACCGTAGAACTCGGCACTGGCGGCGAGATCGGCGACGCCGATATTGAGGTGGTCGATCTGGGATCCTGTGCGGTCGATGTTCGTCATGCCCTGACGATTCCCGAGATCGCGGACGGTTACGGTCCTGAATCGAATGGATCTACCGTGTTCATTTCTGCGTCGAATCGATGACGGATGTAGTTTGCCCGGGCACGAGAGTCTCGGGCAATGGTGAACCGAGGTAACGACGTCAGGATCGGTCGCGACATTTCTCTGCGGGCCGGACCCACACGTCGACAGTTTCTGACGTGGAGTGCGTTGGTGGGGGCGCTGGCCTTCACGCCCGAGCTTGCGGGGACATCCGCGACTGCAGGTGCGCAGTCCGTGATCACCCCTGACTATCCCTTCCGTCTCGGTGTTGCTTCCGGCGATCCGTTGCCCGATTCGGTGGTGCTGTGGACCAGACTCGCCACCGATCCGTTCGCCCCGCTGGGCGGCATGACGCCCGGCGTGGTGCCGGTCCAGTGGCAGATCGCTGCCGATGAAAAGTTCGGTCGTATCGCAGCGCAGGGTATCGAGCTGGCAACCGAATTCGACGGTTGGTCCGTTCACGTCGATGTGCGCGGGCTCGAGCCGGCGCGCGAATATTTCTACCGTTTCCTGGTCGGCCCACATGCGAGTCCCGTCGGTCGCACCAAAACTGCACCCGCACTTGGGCAGCCGCTGAGCACGCTCGATTTCGCGTGGGCTTCGTGTCAGAAGTGGGAGGACGGGTTCTTCGGCGCGTACCAGGACCTGGCGGCCTCGAATCTCGATGTGGTGTTCTTTCTGGGCGACTACATCTACGAGTACGCGATCAAGAACGAGGGTGCGCGGGCGGGCGAGCCGCGCACCGAGTCGGCGGCCCGAGAAACCATGGTGCTGGCCGATTATCGCGATAGGTACGCCCTGTACAAGGCAGACGAGAATCTGGCGGCGGCACATGCGTCGGCACCGTTCGTCTCGACGTTCGACGACCACGAGGTGGACAACAACTGGGCCTCGCAGATCAGCCAGGACGCCCAGGAGTGGAGCCCGCGGAACGACCCAAGCCAGAACGACGATCCACGAGAGTTCCTGCTACGCAGGGCCGATGCGTTCAAGGCGTGGTGGGAGAATACTCCGGTGCGCGCGAACCTGCGGCCCGTCGGCCCGGACATGAAGGTCTATCGCCGGTTCTCGTTCGGTGATCTGGTGGACTTCTCGGTGCTCGACACCCGGCAGTATCGCAGCGATCAGGCTCATGGAGACGGTGAGCACGCGCAGGACGCCGAGACGGCGGATCCGGCGCGCACCATCACCGGTGCGGCACAGGAACAATGGATCCTCGACGGATTCGCGTCGCCGTCGAGGTGGAACTTCCTGGCGCATCAGACCGTCATGTCCGATCTCGCGCAGGGGCAGGGCAACGACCGCAAGGTCGGCATGGATCCGTGGAGCGGCTATGAAGCGTCCCGGCATCGAATTCTCGACGGAGCCAGGGATCGTGGCACGAAGAACGTGGCGTCGATCGTCGGCGACATCCACCGGACGATTGTCTCGGAGTTGCGACGCGACTACCAGGATCAGGTCTCGCCGTTACAGGGAGTCGAGATCGCCACCACGTCCATCGCGTCGGGCAAGGACGGTGCCGACATCGACAAGACCGGTGCTGCGATCGCCGACGGTTCACCCCACGTCAAGTACGGAAATGCCCGTCGGGGCTACCTGCGCAGCACCCTGACACCCACCGAATGGCGTTCGGAGGTAAGGGTTCTCGATGCCGTGTCGACGCCGGGTAAGCCGGTTCGCACGGCCATGACGGTCATCGTTCCCGAGGGGCGGCCGGAGATTCAGCTGGGGTAGCGCCTGGTGCCGCAGGCTCATCCCGTGCCGAATGTTCGGATCATGGACCACACCTCGGGCCCCTCACTCGGTGTGGCGTGGCTCGAAACACGGAACCCGGCCCGCTCGTACAGGCGCACGTTGCGCAGATCCGATGTGTCCAAGGCCAACCCGGAGGCACCACGTTGCTGTGCTTCCTCGACGGCCTTCTCGAGCAGTAGTCCGCCGATCCCGTGCCCTTGCCGATGCGGTTGCACGCCGAGCGTTTCCAGTTTCCATGACCCCGGTGCTGCGTCGCTGGAGGACAGTCGGTCGATCCGATCTCCGTGTAGCTCGATGATCCGCGCGATGGATTCGTCACCGGGCGGAGGGGCATCTGCGGGCAGTAGAGCCGCGACCCCGGCGTAGTCGGCGGTGAGCAATACGATTCCGTGTCGATGCGCATGTTGTAGGTACAGCTGCTGGAGTTCCTGCAGCGTGGCCAGGTAGTCCTCGGCCGGGATCACCCATCGCGTCCATGGGTAGTCGGCAAATGCGTCGCGCAGTGTGTCGGCCGCTGTTGTCAGATCGTGGTTTTCGGCGAGTCGGGTGGCGGGATGGTACATGGGTAAACCTCTGGAAAGACGGCTCAGCGCCCGTCGGCGATGATCTGTGCGACGTTGCGTTCGGCGAGTGCGGTGATGGTCAGTGACGGGTTGGCGGCACCGGTGCTGCCCGGGATCAGGGCACCGTCGACGACGTAGAGCCCGGGGTGGCCCTTGACTCGACCGTAATCGTCGGTGGCGTCGCCGAGTACTGCGCCGCCGAGGGGGTGGGCAGTGAAGGTGTCGTCGACATCGCGGGTGAACGGTTCGGCGGCGACGATGGTGCCGCCGGCCTGCGCCATTCGATTCTGCACGGCGCGTAGGGCTTCGACGGTGTCGCGGCTGCCACCCTTGGGCCAGTTGAGGGTCAATCTGTTTGCGGCGGAATCGAATCCGAAGTTTCCGCGCAACGGGTCGATGGTCATACCGAGTGAGCCGAGGAAGCCCATGTTCAAGGGAACGCCTGGGGTGTACCAGTTCTCGACGGTCAGGGGCAGTCCGGAGTCGTCGACGATGCGGGATGCGCAGGGCGCAGCCTGAGGGCCGGCAGACATCGGTCCGAGGGACCTCGTCATCGAGGCGTCGCCGTTGGTGCCCCAGCCGGTGCCGACGAATTCGTTGAGGTTCGACAATGCGCCGGTGGTGCGTGCGCGCATCAACAGTTCGGTGGTACCGATGGATCCGGCCCCGAGGACGAGGGTGTCGCACGTGAGTGTCCGGGTCTCGACGATGTTGCCGAACGGGTCGAGGCGTTCGATGTCGACGCGGTAGCGGCCGCCGGATTCGCTGCCGATCGCTGCGACGCGGTGGCTGTGGCACACCGTCGCGTTACCGGTGGCTTCGGCTTGGGGGATGTAGTTCTGGGTCAGGTCGTGCTTGGCACCGTTGGAGTTACCGAAAGTGCTTTCCCCGACGGTCGCGGACGGCCGGGAGCGGCCGGCGATCTCGTCGCGCACGACGTTCCAGTTCCAGTTGCCGTCGACTGCTTCGGGGCGGAAGCCTGCACGGCGGGCGTGATCGTCCCAGGTTCGTGAGTGAGCGAAGTTGGGGCTGTTGTAGACGTCCTCGGGCATCGCCGACGGCCGGAGCATGGAAAGGGCCTTGGGATACCAGGTGGCTGCCATCTCGTCGTAGTTCAGGCGTCCGCCGAACGAGAGGTCGAAGAATTTCTTGTTCGGTGCGATGGTGACGCCGGTGTACACCACGGAGCCGCCGCCGACGGCTGCGCCGCGCCAGACCGAGAGGTTCTCGTAGCGGGTGGTGTCGAGGACGCCGCCGAAGAGGTCGACCGGTCCGACGGGGAGACCGGTGATGTTGGTGAACGAGTTCTGCTGCCACAGTCCGCGGCCGTCGGCCGTCATGTCCGCCGTGAAGATTTCGCGCCAGGGGTCGCGCGGCCAGCGCAGTCCGCGCTCGAGGACGGTCACCGCGGTGCCGGCCTGGGCCATGCGTAGGGCGGCGGCGCTCGCTCCGAAGCCGGAACCGATGACGATGACGGGCGAGTGGTCCGGTGGCCGGGGAGGGTCGGCGAAGAGTTCGGGTACCAGCGACCGGATGCGGTCTGCTCCGATCGGCAGAGCGCCGGCGACGGGGGATCCGGCCAGTCCGGTCGAACTCAGGACCGGGGCTGCAGCGGCACCGAGCATTCCGGCAGCGGCCAACCGCAACAGTTGCCTTCTATTCACGGCAGTACTTCCCTCTCGGACACCTAGCGGACAGCGCTCCCGATTCTGTCGTGTTTGCGACAAGAAAGCCAACGGTCCGGTCGTATTTCGGGACGGCTCCCAGCTCGGCCTCAGGTTTGCCTGCCACACTCCGCTCATGGTGTCGGCATCGGTGGCTGTATTACTGCTCGTCGTGGCGGTTATCGGGGTCGTCGCGCACCTGGTCGACGGACGTGCGCAGCCGATGGCGGTCGCTGCGGCTTTGGCACATGTCCTCATGCTCGCGGCCGTCCCCGGAACTGTGTTGGCTGGTGTGGCCTTCGGTGGGTGGGGGCTGACGGCAGGATCGGCGGTCTCTGCCGCGGCGGTCGCGACCCAGTTCCGGCTCGGCTACCGCCGCGTCGCCCGGAGGCCGAGCGAGTCGGACCTGACGGTGTTGCACGCCAACATCTGGCTGGGCCAGGCCGATCCGGATGCGTTGATCGCGCTCATCGAACACCATCGGCCGGATGTGCTCACTCTCGTCGAGCTGACGCCCGAGGCAGATGCGAGTCTTCGACCCAGGCTGTCCGAGCTGTTACCGCACGCCCACGTCAGCGCCGGACCCGGAGGCAACGGAACCGGCATCTACAGCCGATTTCCTCTCGCCGACGAGCAGCGGCACGACGGCTTCGTGACCGAACTGCTGTCGGCTCGGGTGCAGATGCCGGGTCGGCCGCTGGTGTTCGCGGTGCATCCTGTTCCGCCGTGGCCGCGGGAGCCGTCCGAATGGGTACGTGAGCTCGGGCTGCTTCGGCAGCTGTTGGCCAAGATCCCGGCCGACGACGGACCTGTCGTGGTGGCCGGGGACTTCAATGCAACGCAGGACCACCGGCGCTACCGCGATCTGCAGGACGGCCGATTCGTCGACGCCGCGGTGGCCACGGGAGCCGGCATGCTCAGGACGTATCCGGCGCACACCTGGCACCCGCCGGTCATTGCCATCGACCATGTTCTGGTGGCAGACATGGGAGTTCGTTCGGTCGAGGCCGTGACCGTCCCCGGCTCCGACCACCGCGGCATCCTGGCGCGATTGGCTTTCTTACCGAACCAGGGCTTTCCGAACTAGGGCTGGGCCGGCAACTGCTGCAGCGACCACTTGTTGCCGTCGGGGTCCGCGAAGTACACGAATGTTCCCCAGCCCTCGTCCTTCGGCTGCTCGACGGTCAGGCCCACCGCGGTGAGGTGGTCGTAAGCCTCCTGGGCACTGTCGACGACCATCAGAATGCCTGCGCCGGCACCGGGTTCGGCGTCGGTGATGCCCTCGCCGATGGCGATGGAGCACGCCGACCCCGGAGGGGTGAGTTGGACGTACCGAATGCCTTCCCACGGGCGTGCGTCGTGGTCGGCATCGAACCCGATCGAGGTGTAGAACTCCTTGGCGCGGTCGACGTCGGTGACAGGGACGGTGATGAGTTCGATCTTCATGGTGAGAGTCATGAAGCAATGATGAGCCCCATTGCGGACATATTCGGTCCGCGATGAGCAGGTCGTTCCGAGAAATATGCCCGACGCATCGCCGGTTGCAGCTGATGTGTTCTTCTCACTGCTCGACCGATCCCGCACGAGGGCAGGCGTCGACGACGCCGCAGCGCTCCGTCACACCGTCGAACGCGGCGTGCACGCCGAAAAGCTCGGGCTGCACCGGTTCTGGGTGGCCGAGCATCATGCGGTACCCGGCATCGCTTCGGGCGCGCCTGCTGTTCTCGCAGCGGCGGTGGCGTCGCAGACATCGCGCATTCGCGTCGGATCCGGCGGGGTCATGCTGCCCAACCATCAACCGCTGATCGTGGCCGAGCAATTTCTGATGCTGGAGTCGCTGTTTCCGGGTCGGGTAGACCTGGGCGTCGGGCGGTCGCTCGGGTTCACCGAGCCGGTGCGCGCTGCCCTGCGTCGAGACCGTGACGCCCCGGATACGTTCGAGGCCGACGTCGCCGAACTGCGGTCGTATCTCGACGGGTCCGGTCCTGTGACCGCGCGGCCGGCAACCGCGCCGCCGCCGATGTTCGTGCTCGCGACCGGTGCCGGTCTCGAGGTCGCCGCCCGCGCCGGGCTGCCGGTGGTCGTCGGTGGCCCGGTACTGCGCGGGGACGACCCATTGGGGCTGTATCGCAAGCACTTTCGGCCGAGTTCGCAACTGTCGGAGCCGTACGTGACCGTCTCGCTCGATGTGACGATCGCCGCGGACGCGGCAGACGCGCGCCGTCTCGCGCTCCCGGAGGCATGGGCGATGGCGCGATCGCGGCGCGAGGGCGAATTTCCGGCGCTCGAACCCGCCTCGTCGATCGACGAAACGCGGTGGACGCCGCGCACCCGGGATCGGATCGAATCCTCGTTGGACGCAACCATCCTCGGCACGGCCGAGCAGGTCCGGCCCCGGCTCGACGAGCTGATCGAGCGCACCGGAGCGGACGAGATCATGGCCTCCACGTCGACGTTCGACCGGGCCGAACTGTTCGCCGCGGACGCTGCTTTCGCTCAGCTCTCCGGCGCTGTTTCTTGAACCGGAGCTGTCGGCTGGGCCGGTGCCGTATCGGCCAGCGCGGCAACCAGATCGCGTTGAATGTCGGTGGCCGGCACGGTCGCGTCGACCACTGCCGAGACGGGTAGTCGCAGCCGACGGTCGGCCTCGGTGCGAAAGACGAGGCCGGTTTTGGGTGTGCTCTCGGCCGTGCTGGCGTAGAGGATCGACCAACATTGCGGGTGGTTGAGCAGTTCGGCGCTCGCGGTGTGATCGGACGCCACCGGCGGACCGAAGGTCAGTGGAAGCACACTGCGTTTCATCTCGCGTTCGATGACGCGGTGCAACAGGATCTGCTCGCTTCGTTTGGGTAGCAGCAGTGGGTATTCGGCGAGCTGGCTCAGGCTCGGGTTGGGTTCCCCGGCCAGGGGATGGCCCTCTGCGAGGACGACGACGAGGTCCTCGGTCCACAGTTCGGTGACGTGCAGACCGGAGCGTTCGACGCTGCCGCGGATCAGTGCCACCTGGCAGTCACCCGACGTCACCGCTTCGATCTGTTCTGCGAATCGTTTGAGAACGAAGTCGATCTCGGCGTCGGGATGGCGTTCGCGTACCGCGACGATTGCCGAGATGGCGTTCGCGGCGAACGTCATGTTTCCGGTGAGGCGGAGTTGGTTTCGACGCCTGGTCGTCAGCGCCAACGCTGCCTGTTCGAGCTCCACCATGTGGCGGGCGATGGACACCAATTGTGCTCCGACGACTGTCAATCGGACTGTGCGTGAGGTGCGCTCGAACAGCGGCTCACCGATCTCGCGTTCGAGCTTGGAGATCTGCAGACTGATCGCCGACTGCGAGACGTAGCACCGCTCGGCGGCACGGGAGAAGTTGAGTTCTTCCCCGACCGCGAGGAAGTACTTCAGTTGCCGCAGCTCCACGGCGACCTCCATTCATGAGTTCTGCTCATGGATGCTATTTCAACTTTCGCGTTGATAGCGCAGGAACGGCGGAGTTTCATGGAGGTAGTTCTTCGATCTACAAGAAATGTGTGCTCGGAAAGGGAAGTGCTGTGAAAACGTACGACGTCGTCATCGTGGGTTCGGGATTCGGAGCGTTGGCCGCGGCCAAGGCTCTGGGCAAGGCCGGTGTGACGTTCTCTCTGATCTCCAGCACCACCGAGCACCTGTTCCAGCCGCTCCTCTACCAGGCAGCAACCGGGATGATCTCGACGGGCGAGATCGCCCCGCCGATCCGGCGCATTCTCGCGCAGTACGACTCGGCCGATGTGCGTCTGGGCCGAGTGGTCGACGTCGATCCCGAGAGCCATCAGGTCACCTACGTCGGTGGCGGCGAACGCCACACCATCGGTTTCGGTCGCCTGATCGTCGCCACCGGAGCCACTCAGGCGTACTTCGGCCGAGACGAGTTCAAGGACCGTACCTTCGCGCTCAAGACCGTCGACGACGCGATCGCCCTGCGTGAGCAGATTCTGAGCTGCTACGAAAAGGCGCACCAGACCACCGATTTCGACGTACGCAAGGAACTGCTCAGCTTCGTGGTCGTCGGTGCAGGCGCGACCGGCGTCGAACTGGCCGGCCAGATCCGGGATCTCGCGCACCGGTACTTCGCCGGCTCGTTCCCCGATATCGGACCCGACGACGTCACGGTCACCCTCGTCGACGGTGTGAAAGAAGTACTCCCCGCTTTCGGCGGCAAGCTCAGTGCCTATGCCCGCACCAAGCTGGAGAAGTCGGGCGTCGACGTCGTCACCGGTGCCATGGTGACCGATATCGCCGACGACGTTGTGACCGTGCAGGACGTCGACACGAAGACCTCGCGCACCTACCCGGCCAAGACCGTGATCTGGTCGGCCGGCGTTCAGGCCAGTGAGCTGGCGGCGACGATCGCCGAGCGCACCGGGTGCGAGACCGATCGGGCCGGTCGGTTGCTCGTGCACGACGACCTCACCGTCGGTACCGCGAAGGACATCTACGCGATCGGCGACGTGACCTCGCTGCACAAGCTGCCGGGACAGTCGCCGGTCGCGATGCAGCAGGGCCGCCACGTAGCCAAGACGATCATCGGAAAGGTCGACGCGGGAACGCCGTTCAAGTATGTCGACAAGGGCAGCATGTCGATCGTGGGCCGATTCAGTGCGGTGGCTCGACTGTTCGGCAAGGTCGACATGTCCGGACCGATCGCGTGGTTGATGTGGCTCGCGGTGCACCTGATGTACCTGGTGGGCTTCCGCAACCGCTACGTTGCAGTGGTCTCGTGGATGACGTCGTACATCGGCGACAAGCGACCGCACTTCCAGTACACCGACAAATCCGGGTCGATGCTCGAACTTGCCGACGAGACATCGGACAGCGAGACATCTGACGACGAGGAACGTTCGGCGGCTTAGGGTTCGGATAGGGCTAGCTGCTCACCAGCCCGTTGCGGCAGGCCCAGATCACCACGTGCACTCGGACGTACGACGCGGTGGTCCACAGAAAGCCTTAGCACTGCCCCCACACCAGGCAGGCGGCTAGGCTCACCGGCGTGATCGTCCTCCGGGCCCTAGGGCGTCAACCCAAGATGTTCTGGGTCTTCGTCTCGGTTGCAGTCATCGCACTGGGAGTGATCGTGGCGGGCCTCCGTGCGCCGATTGCCGGGGACATCGACATCCCCGAGACCCCAGGATCGACCGACGCTCTTGGAGAGTCTTTTTCCCCGAGGGATTCGTCGGCGACGATCCCTGGATGCGACGTGGTCGAGGCCCCGGACGGGCGAGCCGTTGCGTTCTATCAGGCCTTGGAAGAGTCCTACGACAATCCCCGTTACCCGTGGTTCTCCGGGCGGAAGGCAACCGCCCTGTCCGACGCTCTAGCGGCGGCGCTACCGGCGGGCACGGATATCGAGTTTCCATCGGCCGGAACGAGTGCGTTCGGCACGGAGTCGGCGCTTCGTTTCGGTCCCGTTCAAGGGCCGTCCTCCGACAGCTCGGTGGATGACCCATCGTTGTTTGCGGGCAGCAAGGCAGCAGGATTGCTCATTCGACACGGCCGGGGCGTCGACATCACCGTCACCATCTCGAAGCAGACATACGGCGTGCCGCCCTGCGTCGGTGGCAGTCTGGACAGCAGACAGGTGCTGGGAGACGGCACGGTGATCGACGTGTCGGAGTCCATCAGCGAAGGTTCCGGGAGGACTTCGGTCATCAGGTCGGTGTCTGCGTATGCGCCCGACGGGACGAACCTGCAGATTCAGGCGACTCAATTCGTGTCCGCGGATGAGGCGCTGTCGATGGACGACCTGGTGTCGATGGCGTCGAGGAGCGATCTTCGCATCGACGCACCGATACCGCGCGGAACCCGGTCGGAACCGCCCCCGTGCGGCACGCGGGCAGGGGTGCAGGATGGGCCGCCGGTGACCGCGGCAGATGCAGACCGCCTCGGTCGTGCCCTGGACCATGCTCGTATCCGCGCTCTGCGGGCCGTCGTTGCATTCGACCAGCCGATGACGTCGATGCGGCGCGTGGCCTTCTCGGTCGATACGTTGTGCACGACCGGCACGATCGTCAGCCCCGACTCGAGAGGTGTTGTGAACGTGTCGATCACAGGTGGGCAGCCACTTCCGAAGATCGCCGACAAGTACGACCCGGATGTCGATCGGTCGGTCGATACGGTTCGCCTGCCGGACGGATCCATCTCCGAGCGAACGAAGCGCGGTGGCAGGACCGTGACTGTCACGCGGCCGTCGGGCACTCGCGTTCGTATCTCGTCGACGTCGGCGGGCGAACTCGTCACCGTTGCCAACCTGGAGTCCATCGCGACTGCACCGGGGCTGGACTTGTGAGCGTCCGGTGGCCCGTGTGGCTGGCGGGCACCGCCGCAGTCGTAAGTATCGTTGCTGCCCTGATCGTCGTGCAGGAGAACGCTCCGCCGACGGTAGCGACGGCTCCGGAATCTGCGGACCCGACGCCCTCGGTGGTTCCGCTTCCGCCGGAGGTCAAGTGGTCGAGGTCGGCCGAGGAGGTCTACGGTCGAAAGTTCGCCCAATTTCGTGATCCTGGTGCGGGGAACCAAGGCTATTCCAGCGCAGCAGCTTTCATCGATGCCGGTGACGTGTACATCACGGCAATTGGGCTGCCCGATCCCTCCAATGGCAATTTCGACGCTCCGGCTATCGTGGGGCTCGACGCGTCGGACGGATCCACCGTATGGCGACGTGACGACGTTCGAGTGGACGCGTGCGCCGACCGACTTTTGCTCGGAAATCTGATCTGCGTCTCGGGCGTCGACTCGGTCGAGCTGGATTCGACAATCGTTCTGATCGACGCCACGACCGGTGAAGGCCGTTCCATCCGAACGCCGCAGCATGTGCTCGCGGTCGGGACCGACGGTGCGTCGGTCTACACAGTCAATTCCACCGTGACACCGCAGGGTTACGAGGGCACGCCGCAGCTGCGGAAGGGCTCGGTGGACGATCTCGACCGCGACTGGATCAGCGAGTTCCCCGGCGTCGCCATCTACGCGGCTTCACGGGGGACGGCCATCACTGTCGACGGGACCTACGGACTGGGCCGGTTCGGTTCGACGGCAATAGGATTCGACTCCGTCACCGGGGTCATCACCTGGTATCGGGGGTACCCCGACAGGTGTGTGCAACAGCCGTACCGGATACAACCTGCACTGGTGATCATGACCGAGGCGGTGTGCTCGCAGTCCGAATCGTTCACCGGCACTGCGGCAGTGGCGTCCAACGGCCGTATCGTTGCCAGATCACCGACGCCGATCTATCCCTATCCTGAGATCGACGCCCCAGCCGACCTCTCGTTACCGATGATCGTCGGTGACACCGCATTCGAGCGAACGACTGGAGCGTTCGCTTGGTCGAGCCCACTGTTGGCCTCCACCAACGGAGTAGCGGTCGTCGGTGATGTTGTCATCGTGCGTGCACCTGGAACCGCCCATGTGACGGCCCTCGATCTGAGAACCGGGTCCGTCCGGTGGGAGGACGACCCCGGCGACTACTATCCGATCACCGCATCCATCGACGGTCTCGCTTATTTCTCGGTAGGCGGTGTCGTACAGTCCATCGCTCTGAACGATGGTTCGACCCGTCGGCGTACAGAGATCGAGCCGACACCGGACCCCTACGCATCGAATCGTCACCTGGGATCGCGGGTGACGCAGTCCGGCGATCGGCTGGTCTATTCGTCCACAGCAACGCTTGCTGTCCTCGACCGTAGGTAGCCCGCTGCGGGTGCACCTACAGTGGAAGTACGCATATACGGCATACGAAACCCGGGAGTCGACGATGGCAGGCAAGAAGATCGACAGAGTCCATGCACAGTCCGCGCTGGAAACGGTTCGCGAGAATCCCGGTATTGCATTGATTGCCGCCGCACCTGCATTGGTGGTGCTCGCGGTGGTGTGGTGGCTTCTCGGATTTCCCGCCGCGCTGATTCTGCTGATCGCCGCAGGCGGTGCCGGCTACCTGTATCTCCGGAACCGTTAGTCGGGTCTACGCGCCGTCGGAATCGGCGCGGGGGATGCAGAATTCGGTGATCGTGGCGGTACTCGCTGCCAGCTCGGCCCAGCTGCATTCGGTGGTCAGCACAGCGATCGCCGAGGTGGGGAAGCGGTGTCGCACTTCGCGGGCCACGTCGGTGTCGTCGTCGACGGCCAGTTCGAGTGCCGTCCACGGAATTCCGGGCTCGTGCCCGACGACCAACAGTGTCGAGACGGTCACGTCGTCGAAGTAAGTGTCCGCCAGTTTGATTTCGTCGATGATTTCGTCGGCCGAACCACCGTAGATGTCTCGCTCGAAGCGGGTGGGTGCATCGCCGAGGCCGGTGGCGGCCAAGGTCTCGCGAGTCCGCAGAGCCGTCGAGCACAACACGGCGTCGACGGAGCCGACGTGCTCGGTGATCCAGGCTCCCGCCAGTCCTGCTTCCCGTTGGCCGCGTGGAGCCAGTGGCCGCTCGTGGTCGGGCACGCCGTCGGGGTAGCCGGATTTTCCGTGCCGCATCAGCACGAGAGTCCTAGTGGTCGCCATGCCGTCCACCGTAAACGGTCAGGGCAACCTCGTCGGGAACGACGTTCACCGGCTCGGGGAAAACGAACTTCCGCATTGCCCACCACCGGAAGGCGGTGGCGAGCAGGGTGCCGACAATGGAGCCACTGACGAAGTCCGCGATGTTCTCGGTGATGAAAGACACGTTGGGAGCGCGCAGATCCAGCACGTAACTCGACACCCAGAGCGGCAATTGGTTGATGGCCAGACCGGTCCCGGCGACGGCGAAGAACAGCGCTGCTTCGTGATGGCGACGTCGTCCGCCGCGGGCAGTGAACGACCATTCCCGGTTGAGAACGTACGACACGATCGTCGCGATCAGCACGGCCAGAACATTGGCTGTCACCGGCTTGTCCTGCAGGATCGTCCACTTCAAGCCGAAGAACAGCACGACGGTGACGACGAAGGTGATTGCTCCGACGATGAGGAACTTCAGCGCCTCGGCGTGCTTGACGAGGGGCGCGAGCCAACGTTCGGGAACGTGGTCGGTGAGGCGGTCGGACACATGCATCCCATCGACGTTACCTCGAGTAACGGGTTGGGTAGTCCCATCAACGATAGGCTCGCGGCACTATGGGCCGCCCGAAAACCAGTGCTCGTTTGTCCGTTCTGATCGTCTTCTTCGTCAACGGCGCGGTGTTCGCCAACTGGGCACCCCGCATTCCCGAGATCCAGAACTCGTTGTCCATCGATGTAGCCACGCTGGGTCTCGCTCTCGCCGGGGTCGGTGTCGGCGGGCTTGCCGCAGCACCCGTTGCCGCCGTGCTGGTACACCGGTTCGGCAGTCGGTGGGCTGTTCTCGGGTCGGGACTCTTGTTGTGCGGTGCGTTCGTGCTTCCCGCTGTGGCGGTGTCGTGGTGGACGCTGCTGGCAGCTCTGGTCCTGCTCGGCGGGGCCGACGCGGTGATGGACATTTCCATGAACGCCCAGGGAGTTCTCGTCGAGGAGCGGGCCGGTCGGTCTCTGCTCAGTGGCTTTCATGCCGCGTGGAGCGTCGGGGCGGTGGTGGGCGGAGTGACGGGTTCTGCGGCCGCGGGTGCTCGCCTTCCGGTCGCAGTGCACTTCGCCTGCGTCGCCGTGGTGCTGGTTCTCGCGCTCGCGGCGGTCGGCCGGGGTCTGTTGGGTCCGGATGCGCGGCCGGATGAGTTCGCCGACGGCCCAACTCCTCAGCCGGCCGTCGGCCGTCCGATTGCGGCGCTGGCCATGCTCGGCGCGGTGGTTCTGCTGGCCGGCCTGATGGAGGATTTCCCGCAGTCCTGGAGCGCGGTGTACATGACGGCCGAGCAGGGTGCCGGTCCTGGTGCTGCCGGTCTGGCGTTCGTCGCGTTCTCGGTGGCCATGTTGGTGGGACGCCTGGTGGGTGACCGGATCGTCGATCGGTTCGGACCGTCGTCGGTACTGACGGGTGGCGCAGCGCTGGTTGCGGTCGCATTTGCGGGCATCGCGGGGCTGTCGGTCCTCGCCGTCGACGTGCCTGTATTGGTCATCGCTGCATTCGCGGTCGCCGGCCTGGGTTCGAGTCCGCTGTTTCCCATCGTGTTCAGCCTGGCCGGACGGCTTCCCGGCGTCTCGTCGGCTGCGGCGATCTCGACCGTCTCGCTGATCTCGCGTGCCGGATTTCTGCTGGCACCGTTGGTGGTCGGGCGGGTCGTCGAGGCATCGGGCTTCGGGTCGGTATTGGCCGCGATCGCTGCCGCGGGCGCCGTCGTCGCGGTGATCGGGTGGCTCTACGGCCGCAAATTTCCCGTGGACTCGGCTCAGGACTGCGGCTCCAGATAAGAGCGCAACAACCGACGTACCTCGTCGGCCGTGAGTTGCTCGGGATACGTCACCGTGAGTGCGCGGTACTGAATTCTGGCCTCGTGCGTGATAGACAAGTCCGGAGTTTACGGTCTCGGTGGTGTGAGAGGCCCGTTGGCAATAGCGAGACGCAGGGCAGTATGCGGCGATGAGTGAATGGTGGTGACTTGATGGCGACCGATGCCGACTCGGGTCTCCGTGACGAATCACGCAGGCGGGCGCTGTCTGTCACCGGTACGGCTGCTCTGGCGCTCGCTCTGGTGGTCGGGTGGGTCGTCGTGTATTTCATCGGCTTGGTGGGTGCGCTGTGGCGTTTTCGTGAGCCGCATGCGCCGGCACCGATCCTCACGATGCACGATCAGTGGACCGATCTCGCGGTCGGCGCCCTGCAGGTCGTTGTGGGGGCGATCGCGATCGGCGCGGTGTATCTCGCACGGCGACGGACTTTGCCGGCGGTGCTGCCTCTGCGGCATGGCTCCGCGCGCGAGGCTGCGTTGACTTGGTGTGCTGCGATCGGCGCGGCGTCGGCGATAGTGCTCGTATTGTCGCGACTGAATATCGTTCGGTTCGGGTTCTCTATCCCTGCCTCTGTCGAATCGGATTGGCTTGCAGTCGTTTCGGCGCTCGCTGTCGGTCTGAGGGAAGAGCCGATTCTGGTGGCTCTTCCGGTTCTGCTGTTGGTGGGCAGGATGCCGATCTGGGCGATCATGGGGTTGTCGGCAACGTTGCGGGGCTTCCTGTACCTGTATTTCGGCGGCGGCGGATTCCTGTGGGCAGCCATATGGGGCGCTGCGGCGGTGTGGGTGTATTACCGATATCGGCGATTGTGGGTCCTGATCCTCATTCATGGATTCGTGATGAACATCCAGGTCTTCGACCGGGTGATTCCGTCCGACAATTCGGCGACGGTGCTGCAGTGGATCAACATTTTGATCCTGTTCGCGGCCCTGCTGTGGTGGATCACGCCCCGCGCCCTCGATGCGTTCCTGCCGAACACGGTGGCTGTCCGTTCCAACGATCGGGCTGTCGAGACGACGCCTGTGGTGACCGACGTCGTGCTGAATCCCGAGAACGCGAACTCCGACCGATCCAGAAACGAACCACCCGTCAAGCCCTGACCATGCGCGCCTCGTGGCATTCCCACGTCGGGTCGAAGCGGGCTTCGCCGTCCAGCTCGAACCCGTTCTTGCGATAGAAGGCAATCGCGCGCTCGTTGGCCGCGGCCACCCACAGATACGCAGCTGGAGTGTCCTCACCTAGTGCGTCGTTCATCAACGTCAGTGCAATGCCGGTGCCGTGGTGTTCGGGAAGAACGTTCAACGACCACAATTCCCTGTGCGCGGGCGGATTTTCGTCGCGCGGGGGTCCTCCGGTCGCGAAGCCGACAATGCGTGAGTCGGCGACGTCGACTGCACATCGGGTGCGAACTCCGCGCGCCGACGACTCGTCGCGATGGGCGATGATCTGCTCCCACCGATGGATGCGGTGCGCGGGCCTCATCGCATCCAACTTCGCACCGTTCATCATTCCCGCATACGTTGCCTTCCAGATCGCAACGTGTGCTGTACCGATCTGCTGCTCGTCGCCGGGCCGGATGTCACGAATCGAGTAGCTGCGCATGGTGCCGTTATACCGGCCCGAACTCGGTCACCGAATCGAATTTTCTTGTCGGACCCCTCTCGTACTATCGAATACATGTTCGATACCGGGGGGGTGGGGAGCGGTGGAGACGCCGTCGGTCGATGACTGTATTGCGGGGTTTCTCGATGTCATCGCGCTCAGCCGTGTCCAGGAGAATCTTGCCCGGGCGGGGACCGTCCTGGCGTACTGCGACGTGCTCGAAATGCGGTTGGAGGCTGCCGAATCCGACGGTGGGGACCCTGGCGAGACCGTTCGCGGCGCTTTGTGCGACTTGGCCGTGACGATGACCGGCACGCGTCGCGATGCGTCGGTGATGCACGATGTCGCCGAGCGTTTACATCGAATGCCGTTGACGGCCTTGCGTTTCGTGACCGGCAGCTTCGACTGGTCGACGGTAGTCACCATAACCTCGGTGTTGCATCGCGCCAGTGACGAGACCATCTCGACAATCGAATACGAGGTCTGCGCCGCAGGGGGCCGAATGCGTCCGCAGGCCTTGCGGAACCGAATCTGGCGGTTGTGGATGAGGGCCGATCCGGACGGCGCTGCGCAGGCTCGCGAGACCGCGAAGTCGGAGGAAGTCGGAGTGCGGATCGACCGCACCGGTCCCGGCGGTATTTCGTCGCTCATCGCAAAAATCACGCATCTCGAGGCGGCCGAAGCGGATGCGCTCATCGTCGAGATTGTGGGGACTGTCTGCAAGGACGATCCGCGGTCGACGCGGATGCTGCGGGCGGCGGGACTGATGGCGTTGCTACACGGCGAACATTCGCTGGCCTGTCAGTGCGATCTGGGCGACGACTGCCCGGTTGCGGGTGGCACCGATGATCTCCCTCCTCGGCGCGGGCATCTCCTTCAGATCGTGGTGGCGGTGGAGACGCTGCTGGGACTGTCCTCGGATCCCGCGTCCTTGGCGGACGGGACGCCCATCGATCCGGAGGTGGCGCGCATCGTCGCCACCGACGCGAAATGGCAGGCCATGCTGACCGAGTTGGTCGACATGCTCAAACCCGAGGGAAACAGTTCCGACGACGGCGACGACGGCGACGACGGCGACGACGGCGACGACGGTGACGACGGCGACGACGGTGAGGGCGACGAGGGCGAGGGCGACGACGAGGGCGACGACGGCCCTGAGGGCGGTAACCCGAAAGGTGGAGGACCGTCTGGCAGAGGGCCGGATGACGGTGACCCGAACGACGTGAATCCTGATGGCAATTCCGGCCCTGACGGCGATTCCGGTCCCGACGGCGATGGCGGTTCCGAGGGCGATGGCGGTTCCGACGGCGATGCCGGTCCTGACGACGATGCCGGTCCTGACGACGATGCGGGTCCAGGCACCGGCGACCAGGACGACCGTCGCAGAGAAGAACCGGACAGCGGTGGAGGCTCGCAGCGCGGTGAGTGCAGCGGTCGAGACCCGGGCAGCGGTAAGCACCCGGGTAGCGGTCAGGACCCAGGCGTGCGGTTGTCGACCGGTTCGTTGCTACGTCGAGTGGTGGTCATCGGGCGCGTGCGCGCTGCCGGCGAGCTTCCGTCGATACGCGGGGCAGGTGACTGCGCGAATTCACCCGCAGCCCCTGTGCTGGGTGAGGAGTCTGTCCGCGATGGGCTGGTCGCGCGGTGGCTCGCATGGATTGCCGAGAAGCCCGAGCGTGCTCGGGGCATCTTTCCCGACGGCCACGGCGGGGAGCGCAGTCCATCTCAGGCTGCGGTGACCTATCGACCCAGTGCCCGCGTCGCTGCTGTCGTTCGGGCCGCGTATCGCACGTGCACGTTCCCCCGTTGCGACGTGCCGTCGGCGCGGTGCCAGATCGATCATCTGGTGCCGTTCGACCAAGACGATCCGCGGCGGGGAGGTTGGACCATCGTGACCAATCTTCAACCGGTGTGCGTGTTCCATCATCAGGCGAAGACCTCGAAAACGTGGTCGGCGGCGATGGTTGCCGGAGGGGTGATTCTGTGGTCGAACTCGCTCGGGTTGCGCTCGATCACGTTGCCGGACTTCTCGATCGGATCGCACGCGGGTCGCAGCCGACGTCGGAAGCGGTCTTCAGGGAAGGTGACGTCCCTGTCCGAACCCACCCGATGGGAACTCGACTACAGCGGATCCGCACCCCCGACGCTCGCGGACTTCCGTGCTGCCTCGACGGACTCGGCAAGGAAGAGGCTCGCAGAGAAGAGGCGGGCCTATCTCGAGCATTGCCGCGTTGTACACGCACGCATACGACAGGACTGGAGTCGATACGATCCCGCGCCCTTCTGACGCCGGGACTGCCGGTGCCCGATAGGTGGTCAGGGCCACGCACCTGCTACCTTGAACGCCGTTCAAGTATCTGGGGCAGGTGATCGCCCCTTCCTCGAGGAGCCACCGTGTCAGGTATCGACAGCAGTACTCGCCCGCCGAGCCGTAAGGTCGGTCGAATGAACGTCTCCGCCCGCGACATGGCGCAGATCGCGGTGTTCGCGGCGCTCATCGCCGCGCTCGGACTGCCGGGATCGATCACGGTGGGCTTCTCCGGAGTCCCGATCACCCTGCAGACCCTCGGCATCATCCTGGCCGGCGCAGTTCTGGGACCACGCAAGGGCACGGCCGCAGTACTCGTGTTCCTCGCCCTGACAATGATCGGCCTGCCGCTGTTGGCGGGCGGACGCACCGGCCTCGCGGCGATGGCCGGCCCCACCGTCGGATACCTGATCGG
Source organism: Rhodococcus sp. NPDC077669 (assembly GCF_040686915.1). Lineage (NCBI taxonomy): Bacteria > Bacillati > Actinomycetota > Actinomycetes > Mycobacteriales > Nocardiaceae > Rhodococcus > Rhodococcus sp. NPDC077669. Next base: position 54,009 of record NZ_JBFBMD010000012.1, read on the forward strand.
CTGGATTCCGGCAGCGCTGATCATCGGTTGGCTCACCGCCCGCATCCTGCCGAAGTACTCGATCGTGCTCGGACTGCTGATCAACGCCGTCGGCGGAATCCTCGTCATCTACATCTTCGGCACCATCGGATTGCTGCTCCGCACCGACGTCGGGCTCTGGGCCGCGATCACCACCAACGGACCGTTCCTGCCCGGCGACATCGCGAAGGTCGTCGTCGCCACGGTCGTCGCCAAGAGCGTGCACCGCGCTTACCCGGGACTGATCAAGAGGTGACCTTTACGCTGGGAGGTCGAGACCAGGACACCGCCATCGTCTGGCGCGGTCGCAGTCTCACCTACGCCGAACTCGACGCCGCCGTCGAGCAGTGGCCTCACCTCCCGGCACACGCCCAATCACACGACGCATCAGCACTGGATCTGCCGGACGCATTGGTCTGCGTTCTCGCGGCGGCTCGGCAGGGGAGCGCCGTGCATGTCGAGGACCCGGCCGCCAGGCCCGAACGCAGCGGCGACCCCGATCCCGACGCCTTCCTGCTGGTTGCAACCTCCGGTTCCACCGGCAGGCCCAAGCCGCTCGCGCGGACCGCGGCGTCGTGGGTCGACAGCTTCGCCGAGTTCACCGACATCACCGGCATCCGTCCCACCGATTCGGTAGCGATCACCGGACCCCCGCACGCCACGATGCATCTGTTCGCGGCACTTCATGCGCTGTGGCTCGGTGCCTGTGTCACCGACGACCGTGCGCGGGCCACGGTGGTACATGCGGTCCCCGCTGTGTTGCGGGACGTCGCTCCGCGGATGCCGCACCTTCGGATTGCGGTCGTTGCTGGAACGATGCTGGACTCCGTTGCAGCTCAGTCTGTTCCGGACAGCGTGAGACTGGTCGAATATTATGGGGCCGCCGAGTTGTCCTTGATCGCAGCGAGGGTCGTGGGTGAGCAGCCGTCATTGGTACTGCTTCGCGACGTCGAGGTGCGCACCGACGACGGATACCTGTTCGTGCGGTCCCCCTACGCCGCCTCGAGTGCACGTGATTGGTTCGCCGTCGGCGACCTGGCCGACGTGCGTGGCCGGGAACTCGTCGTCCACGGGCGCGGAGATGCGGCGATCAACGTCGGTGGCACCACCGTGATCGCCGAGGACGTCGAGCGAATTCTGGTCTCGATCGACGGCGTCCTCGCCGCCGCGGCGATCGGGACCCCGCACTCCATTCTCGGCGAAACCGTCTCTGCCGTCCTCGAACTCGACGGTTCACGCGATCTGGACGTGGTGCGCGCCGATGCCCGAGCGATCATGACCAAAGAGGCACTACCGAGGCGGTGGACGGTGGTACAGCGGTTGCCCCGCACCGCCAGCGGAAAAATCGCACGCGGGGCACTGCTAGCTAGAGGAGCACTGGCGTGACGCCCACACCCGTTGTTGTTGCGGGTAAACGGACCGCCATCGGTATCGCGGGGCACGGGTTCGCCGATGTCACGGCACCTCACTTGGCGGTACCGGTTTTGAAAGCTGTTGCTGCAGAGATCGATCCGCTCGGTATTCCGATCGACGACGTGATTCTCGGCAACTGCCTCGGCCCGGGCGGTGACGTCGCCCGAGTGGCGGCGTTGGGTGCCGGGCTCGGGTTCGCCGTCCCCGGGGTCACCGTCGATCGGCAGTGTGGATCCGGGTTGGACGCGCTCGCCCAGGCCGCGTCGCGCATCCGGAGCGGCGACGAGACGATGATTCTGGCCGGGGGAGTCGAATCTGCGAGTACCAGCCCGTGGCGGTTCTGGCCGCCCGTCGGCGACGCGGAGCCGGTCCGCTACACCCGAGCGCCGTTCGCGCCCGACGGTTTCGACGACCCGGACATGGGTGTTGCGGCGGATAATCTCGCGCGGCGTCGTGGGATCGGTCGCGAACGCCAGGATGCCTATGCCGCACGGTCTTTCGCCCGAGCGGCAGCGTACGACTTCTCCGCGGAAATCGTGGCTGTGAACAACATGGCTACCGACGAGCGCATTCGGCCCAACATGACGACGCAGCGCCTGGGCAGGCTGCGCCCCACGTTCAGCACGGACGGGACCGTGACCGCCGGCAACTCGTGTGGAATCTCCGACGGCGCAGCCGTTCTGGCGGTCACCACCCTCGACCGCGCCGCGGGCATGCCGGCGCTGCGCATTCTCGGCAGCGCTGTTGCCGGGTCCGATCCTGCCCTTCCCGGGCTGGGACCGGTACCCGCGATCGCCAAACTGCTCGCCCGCACCGGGGTGGCGCTGAGTGACATCGAAACAGTCGAGATCACCGAGGCCTTCGCGTCGGTCGTGCTTGCCGTCGCAGACGAGCTCGGCATCGACGAGGACCGCATCTGCCCGGACGGTGGTGCCATCGCAATGGGGCATCCGTGGGGAGCGTCGGGCGCAATATTGTTGGTGCGGTTGCTCTCTCGTATGCTGCAGCCCGGAGGCCCCGCGCTGGGGTTGGCGGCCTGCGCTATCGGCGGCGGGCAGGGAATAGCAATGCTGGTGGAGAGAGTGTCATGAGTACGGTCGCCTTCGAGAACATCTCTCACGCCTTCGGCGAGCGGCAAGTGTTGCGCGGCATCGATCTCGAATTCGACGAACGCCGTATCGGCATCATCGGGTCCAATGGATCGGGAAAATCCACGCTGGCCCGCATGATCAACGGGTTGATCAAGCCCGATACCGGCCGGGTCACGGTCGACGGAATCGACGCGGCCAAGAAGGGCGCGCAGGTCCGCAAGAAGGTCGGCTTCGTGTTCACCGATCCCGACTCTCAGATCGTCATGCCCACCGTCGCAGAGGATCTCGCGTTCTCGCTACGGAGGTCCGGGCTCAACAAGACCGAGGTGGCCGAGCGTGTCGACCAAATGCTTGTCCGGTTTCGACTCGATCGGCACCGCGACCACCCTGCTCACCTGCTGTCCGGTGGACAGAAGCAGTTGCTCGCCATCGGGGCCGTCCTCATCCGGCGGCCGGAGGTGATCGTCGCGGACGAGCCGACGACGTTGCTCGATCTGCGTAACGGCCGCGTCGTCGCAGACGCCTTGAATTCGATGGACCAACAGGTCATCGTCGTGACTCATCAGCTGGCATTGCTGGACGGTTTCGAGCGCGTCATCGTCATCGACGACGGGCGAATTGCATTCGACGGCACCCCGGCTGCCGCGGTCCCGGCCTACCGCGAGTTGATCGGATGATCGGTCTCTACCGCCCCGGTGATTCGTTGCTGCATCGGATGAGTCCGGGATCGAAACTGCTGGCGCTGATCGTTGCCATTCTGGCGACGGTGATTCTCGCACGCACACCGCTCGAGGTCGGCGTGGTTGCCGTAATGGTCGCAGTACTGTTCGCGGTCGCCCGCATCCCTGCGAAAGTAGCTCTGGCGCAACTACGTCCGGTGCTGTGGATGCTGCTGATCATTGGCGTGTTCCAGGTGATCATCACCACCTGGCAACGCGCAGTGGTGGTCTGCGGAGTGCTGATCGTCTCCGTCGCGTTGGCCGCGTTGGTCACGCTGACCACCCGGGTCACCGACATGCTCGATACCGTCACCCGAGCCCTCGGTCCCGTCCGCCGCTTCGGCGTCGACCCGGATCGAATCGGTTTGCTTCTCGCCCTTGCCATTCGCTGCATACCGTTGTTGGCGTCGATCGTGCAGGAAGTGTCGCAGGCCCGAAAGGCCCGCGGCCTGCAGTGGTCGATGACGGCCCTGGCCACACCGGTGTTGGTGCGTGCGCTCCGTACCGCCGATGCGATGGGCGACGCTCTGGTGGCGCGCGGTGTTGACGACGACGGTGTGGACGACGACGGTGTGGATGACGACGGTGCAGATGACGAGTGATCTTCTCACCGCGCGGATAGCGCAGCACCGCGATCGGGCAGACATCGCGATCGTCGACGCGACCGGTCGGATCACGTACCGGGATCTGTGGCGTCGGGTGGAACGTGCGGCCGGGTCGATGGCCGGGATGCGTCGCATCGCGGTGTTGCCGACGTCGGACATCGAGTCGCTGATCGTCGTCGCGGCCGCGATGCATGCCGGCGTGAGTGTCGTTCTGCTGCATCGGCATCTGCTACCCGGCGAATTCGTCGACGCGATGTCGGTCACTGCACCGTCGCTCATCGTGGCGCATCCGCGTCAGCACGCACGATTGCACAGGTGGGGTGCCGACGCGGTGCTGGCACCCGAGCAGCTCGCCGGCGACCGTGTTGCGCGCGTCGATCCGCCGGCACGCAGCGCCGAACTGCTCGTGGGCATCACCTCCGGAACCACCGGCCCACCGAAATTGTTCGTTCGTGATCAGGCGTCCTGGGCGGCCACGCTCGACCGTTCCGATTCTCTGTTCGATCTCGGTCCGGGCGACAGAGTGTCTGCATCGGGAACTCTCGATCACACGCACTTTCTCTACGGTGCGTTGCACGGGCTTACTCGCGGCGCGACGGTGGACCTGCGCTCGGCGGCTGCTGCTCTCGAAGATGCTCCGACACACTTGTATTCGGTACCGACGATCGCCTGGGACATCGCGCGGTCGCATGTGCAGTACCCCAGCGTCCGCGAGGTGCTCTCTTCCGCGGCGCGATGGCCGCAGTCGGGTCGGGCGGCACTTGCCACGGTGCTACCGAACGCGACCATGACGCACTTCTACGGCGCGTCGGAACTGAGCTTCGTCTCCTACGACCGTCGAACGTCCGAGGGCGCGGGGATCGAGGGAGCGCTGTTCGACGGCGTCGAGGTGGAGACCAGGGGAGAACTGCTGCACGTGCGCAGCGACATGCTGTTCGACGGCTATCTGAGTCGGGTGGGTGAGCACACCACCCTGACGGACGGACCGGTCGACGGGTGGATGACGGTCGGTGATCGCGGCAGCATCGACCAGGGCCGGCTGACCTTGCTCGGCCGCGGCAGCGAGACGATCGTTCGAGCCGGCCTCACGGTCGAGTTGCCCCCGATCGAGGCGGCGCTGTTGTCGGTCCCCGGTGTTCTCGATGCCGGAGTTCTGGGCCTGCCCGATGACCGAGCAGGGGAGATACCGGTCGCCGGAGTGGTTGTAGCACAGGATGTTTCACCGACGGTGGCGCAGATACGGCGGCACCTGCGTTCGTTGCTACCCGACCCGAGTCTGCCCGTCGTCATCGCGATCGTCGACGGTTTGCCGCGTACCCCGCGCGGCAAGCTCGATCGTCAGGCCCTGGGTGCAACCTTGGCGACGGTCCGGACCGTCGGTTCGCCCGAGGCTCCGGTGACGACGAACCAGACGGTCAGCGCTCCGCCCTCGTAGCGGTGACGCAGCGTCACGCGTTCGTTCGCCAGTACGGGCGTGAGGTATTCGATGACGGCGCGGTGGGGCGCTGCGGCCAGGTGCGGCAAGTCCACCAGCAGTTCTTCGACCGCGTGCCAGTACGCCGCGTTGTTGAGGTGATTGAAGGGGTCGATATCGGTTGCGCGCAAGGGGAATTCGATGTCGCTCTGGGATTGCGACGGTACCGGTTCGGTCAGCCACGCCTTCCAGCGCAAGCGGTGCTGATCGGTGGTCTTGGCCAGCATCTCCAGTGCCCCGTCGCTGATGCGTGTCGGCATGCCGGTGTCCTTGCTGATGTTGATCCAGAAGCCCTCGGTCTCGATGCGACCGCCCTTGGGGGTCGTCACCGCCACCCGCATGTTGGACCAGCGCGTCGACATCGAGGAACACCAGCGCCGCAGGTGCACGCGGTCGGGAAAGTGGATGGGCTCGAAGACGTCGATGACGGTGCGTCGCACGATCCACATCGGGTCGGTCTTACCCAGAGGGGTGGCGTCGAGATTGTCGGTGCCGATGTCCTGGAGGTAGCGCGCGACACCGTCGAACCGGAGTCGGTTGTTGGGGTCGATGTCGCCGGTACGTACTGGCCAGCTCGTCTCGAAGCCTTCACCGGGCGGCGGCTCGGGTGCCAGTTCGTCGTCGAAGCCGGCTGGTTCCACGCGTGCCTTGGTCACGTCCGCACTGTACGCGGGTGGACCCACGTGATACCCGTCAGAGGATGTGGCGAGCTCGCATCCCGTCGAACACCGGTGCCACCCGCACCACGTCACCGGTGGTGGGCGCATGCACCATCTGCCCGTTGCCCATGTAGATCGCCACGTGTCCCGGGCCCGCCGCGCCCCAGTTGCCGAACAGTAGATCGCCGGGCTGGGCGAGGGCCATCGGCACCTCGGTGCCCACGTTCCACTGCGTCTCCGACGTACGCGGCAGGGTGACCTTTCCGCCCGAGGCCTTGAACAGTGCGTAGGACGTCAGGCCCGAGCAGTCGAATCCGCCGCCGGACGGTCCGTTGATGTTTCCGCCCCCCCACACGTACGGCAGGCCCAGGTAATCCATCGCCAATTGCACTGCCCGCCCGCCCATTCCGGTGAGATCGAGCCCGGCGAACGGAGTGAGGATGGCCGCGAACTGGGCCTCGGTGGCCCGGATGCGCGCTACGTAGGGCTTGGTCTGAGTCTCGTAATCGACCGACCCCGAAGGCATTCCGCCCGAGCGCAACACTGCGCCCGCTCCGGCGTTGTATCCGGCGAGGGTCAGGTCCGTCGTGTCGCCCGAGACCTTGCCGTCGCGCTTCCAGCCGTCGACCTGTCCGTAGATGTCGCACAGCATCGTTCCCGACGCCATGACCGAGTCGCCGATGCTGTTGACGTCGACTACGCCGTTGCCGTCGTAGTCCTTGCCGTAGGTTGCCCAGGTTCCCGGCATGAACTGGCCGGGTCCCTGTGCGCCGGTGCTCGATACCGGAGCTGTCGGACCGTATCGAAATCCGTTCTCGGCGGCATAGAGTGCAGCGATCGTTGTGGCCTTGACGCCGCCGCAGATGTTGCCTGCCTTCTGCAACCACGGAACGAACGCGGTGATCGCTCCCACCGCGCCCAAACCGATCGGACCGACATTGATGCCGGTGAACGTGATGGGTAGACCGGGGAACAGTGCTCGCCGAATGGCTTCGGCCGACGCCATGAACGCCGTCTGGGTCGCGATGTCGGCGGCGGTGTACGTCCGGCCGGCGAATTGCAGAGCGCCGGTGGCGAGCCCGGCGACGGCGCTGGATGCCGCATTCGACGAAAAAACACTGAAGGGTAGCGGGGCGCCGGCAGTGATCGCAGCCTGTGTGACGGCTGCCCCTGCAGCTGGGGACACCGCCCCCGGCGCAGCTGTGTCGGCAGCGCCTGCAGCTGCGGCAGCGTCCGGCGTCTCGATCTCGGCAACCGCGGGCAGGTCCGGCAGCATCGGTTCGACGGCGGTGTGCAGTCCCTCGGCGGCGTCGTTCAGGGTCCGGTCTGCGACGTCGGCGGCGGGTTCGGGCATGGTGCCCATCAGGTCTGCCCATTGATCGGACATCGTTTTGCCCTGGTCCTCGGCAGCGGCAGCGACCGCGGCTGCCTGATCCTTCACCGCCTGATTCTGCAGTGGAGCTGGGGCGTCCGTTCCGGCGACTGCGCCTGCGGCAGACACGATGACGGCAACGATGACTGCGAAGGGATCGCCTGCCATGCTTCGACTCCTGTTACTCGATCGTTCTTCCCCGAGCCAGGAGCTGTGATCAGACTCACCCGGGTGCTGCAACCATCATGCACGGTGCAGCCGATCGACTCATGAGTTTTGCGAAACTGTCAGAGCAACGAGGCCCAGTAGTCCGAGAACCGGATTCCGATGAGCGCGACGACGATTGCGTACCACACGGCGAGCAGCGTCCACCGCCATTCGAGGAAAAGACGGCCGACCGTGCCCGGGCGTTCGTCCGGATTACTGGAGCCGGTACTGATCAGCCGGCTCAGCGCCAGTACGAACAGTGGCATCGTCACCGCCCACACCACCATGCAGTACGGGCACAGGGCACCGATCTCGTAGAGACTCTCGAAGATCAGCCAGTGCACGAACACTTCGCCGAGCAGCAGACCGGCACTGAGTCCGAGCCAGAACCAGTGTGGGAGTTCGACGCGGCCGAGCCACAGGATACCGGCGACGAGAGCGACGGAGAACGCCACGATTCCGAGGATCGGATTGGGGAATCCGAACAGCGCAGCTTGCTTCGTGACCATCACCGACCCGCACGAGAGCACCGGATTCAGGCTGCACGACGGAACGTAGGACGCGTCTTCGAGGAGCTTGAATCGTTCGATCGTCAGGGTCAGTGCGGCGAGGAGCCCCAGTGCGCTGAAGAGTGTGAAGACTGCAGCGCCGGCGCGAGTTCTCATGGTCGGTTACCGGTTGCTGCTCAGTTTCCGGCTGCCGCGGCGGCAGCGAGGATGTTCTCGGGTGTCGGGGTGGCGACGTCGGTGCCGTTGACACGGACGCTCGGCGTTCCGTTGACGCCCTCGCCGATGACGGTCTGCGTCTGGGTGGTGACCCAGTCCGTGTAACTGCCGTCGGTGATGCACGACGCGGTGGCGGGGGAGTCGGCACCGGCTGCGGCGGCGATCTCGACGAGCTTGTCGTCGGGCAGACCGTTGCCGTTCTCGGCGGGCTGCTCGGCGAACATCGAGTTGTGCCAGTTCATCCAACTGTCCCGATCGTTCTCGGCGACGCAGATCGACGCGCTCGCAGCACGAGTGGAATACATCGTGCCGTTCGAGAAGCGATCGAGAATGGAGATGGGACGGTAATCGACGGCGACGTTGCCTGCGTCGGCCAGCTGCTGCAGAGTCGATCCGCTGACCGACTCGAATGCCTTGCAGGCTGGGCACTGGAAGTCCTCGACGACGCTGACGACAGTGGTGGCATCGGGGTTGCCGAAACGAATGGCACCGTTCGCGGTGAGTGACGTGGGAGTCAGCTGCGGGCCCGATGTGGAACTCGCGTCGGGAGATGCCTCACCCGACGTCGAATCCTTGTTGACGATGAACAGAGCAATGGCTGCAACGAGTGCGATGAGAACGACCGCGACGACGATCTGGATCAGCGTTCGACGATTCTTGTCGCCGTTCTGCATTGCCCGGATGTCCTTGGACGCTCTGCCGTCTCTCGATGCCTTGTTGCTGGTGTTCACGGCGACCAGTTTATGCAGGACAACCTGAGTGTCAGATGAGAGCTGTGTCGAACAAGTGCAGTATCAGACAAGTACTGCGAGTCTTTCGATTGCGAATCGGTATCCATCGATGCCGAGTCCGGCGATGACTCCGCTGGCGATCGGAGAGACGTAGGAGTGGTGCCGGAACTCCTCGCGGGCGTGCACGTTGGAGATGTGCACCTCGATGATCGGGACCTCGGGGATGACGAGTGCGTCACGCAGCGCCACCGACGTGTGGGTCAGTCCGCCGGGGTTGATGACGATGCCCGACGCCACCCCGCGTGCCTCGTGGATCCAGTCGATCAACTGTCCCTCGTGGTTGGACTGCTCTGCTTTCACGTCGAGTCCGTGTGTGGCGGCGGTCTTCTCGCACAGGGCGACGACGTCGGCGAGGGTGGCGCGGCCGTACACCTCGGGCTGGCGGGTGCCGAGCATGTTCAGGTTCGGACCGTTGAGCACCAGCACTTGCTTGGCCATGACGTCACTCGCTTTCCTGCTCTACGAACTACCGGGTCCGATCATTCCACAGCGTGGTTGACACAATCGTCCGGTGAGTACTGGCAAGACAGTCTGGGTGGTGTGGGGCATCGGCGTCTTCGCGTATGTCATCGGGGTGCTGCATCGGACGGCCTTCGGGGTCGCCGGGCTGAGCGCTGCGGACCGGTTCTCGATTTCCCCGTCTCTGTTGTCCTCGTTCGTGGTGCTGCAGGTGGTCGTGTACGCGGCGATGCAGATTCCGGCCGGAGTGCTGCTGGATCGGATCGGTTCGCGCAAGATGATCGCTGCCGGTGCGCTGATCATGGCGTCGGCGCAGATCACGTTGGCGCTCACCGAATCGCTGCCGGTCGCGGTGGCGGCACGTGCATTCGTGGGCATCGGCGACGCGCTGACGTTCATCTCGGTCCTGCGTCTGGTGCCGCGTTGGTTCTCGCCGCGGCGGGTGCCGATCGTGTCCCAGTTGACCGGGCTGCTGGGTCAGCTCGGGCAGGTGCTCTCGGCCGTGCCGTTTCTGATTCTGTTGAACGGGCCGGGGTGGACGTTCGCTTTCGGTAGCGCGGCGGCACTGGGTTTGCTCGCACTCGTCCTCTCACTCGCTCTGATTCGAGATCGTCCCGACGACAGCACTGTTCCGGAACCGGAGCCGACGTCGTTGCGGCAGACGCTGGACTCCATCGGCGAGGTGTGGCGACGACCGGGAACCCGGCTCGGATTCTTCTCGCACATGGGGACCCAGTTCTCGATCACCACGTTCGCCTTGTTGTGGGGTGTGCCGTACATGACCACCGCTCAGGGATTGTCGGCGTCCACGGCCGGAGCGCTGCTGACGTTGTCGGTGCTGTCGGCGGTGGCGTCGGGCATCGTGCTCGGTTTGCTCACCGGGCGCTACCCGATGCGTCGGTCCTGGCTGGTGCTGGCGATCATGGTCAGCAACGCCACGATGTGGGCCATCGTGCTGTCGCTGCCCGGACCTGCGCCGCTGTGGCTGCTCGTTCTTCTCGTCGTGGTGATTTCCGTGGGTGGGCCCGGGTCGGTGATCGGATTCGACCTCGCCCGCACGTTCAATCCGAGTGCCAATCTGGGGACGGCTCAGGGGATGGTCAACATCGGCGGCTTCCTGGCATCGCTGTTGGTCATCGCGGCGATCGGGTGGATTCTCGACGCGATGGGTGGTTACGACTTCGACAGTTTCCGGGTCGCGATGCTGGTGCAGTTTCCCGTGTGGATCATCGCGATCATCGGGGTGCTGGCGACGCGGCGCAAGACGCGCAAGGTGCTTGCGGCCGACGGCATCCACCCGCACACGATGCGCGAGGTCCGAGACCGGATGCGCCGCAAATAAACCTTTGCTTAGTCGGCTTTCTACGAGCATGCTGGTGGTCCGAATATCGTTGTAGGACACAAGCAAACGTTACGTAAAGGTGAAACAAAGAGATGGTAAGCGAGCCTGAAGCGACCGCCGAGCGTGAAGCGAGTGCGGTGAGTGGCGAGTACTCGCACCGCGAGATCATGACGATTCTGTCGGGTCTGATGATGGGTATGTTCCTGGCGGCTCTCGACCAGACGATCGTGTCCACGTCGGTACGTACCATCGCCGACGACCTGAACGGGTTCTCCGTTCTCGCCTGGGTGACAACGGCATATCTGATCACGTCCACTGTCTCGACTCCGTTGTACGGCAAACTCTCCGATCTCTACGGGCGCAAGCCGTTCTTCATGACGGCCATCTCGATCTTCGTCGTCGGGTCCATGCTGTGCGGCATCGCGACATCGATGTACGAGCTTGCAGCTTTCCGGGCCGTCCAGGGGTTGGGTGCAGGTGGCTTGATGTCGATGGCGTTGGCGATCATCGGCGACATCGTGCCCCCGCGTGAGCGCGCCAAGTATCAGGGTTACTTCCTGGCGGTGTTCGGTACGTCCAGTGTGCTCGGGCCGGTCATCGGCGGTCTGCTGGCCGGACAGTCGTCCATTCTCGGCATCACCGGCTGGCGCTGGGTCTTCTACATCAACGTTCCGCTGGGCATCATCGCGCTCGTCGTCGTCTGGCGGGTGCTGAACCTGCCGGTCTACCGCCGCGAGGCCCGCGTCGACTGGTGGGGCGCAGTGCTTCTCAGCGTCGGGCTCGTGCCGCTGCTGATCATCGCCGAGCAGGGCCGCGTCTGGGGATGGAGTTCGCCGCGGGCACTGCTGTGCTTCGGGATCGGCATCGTGGGCGTCATCGCATTCGTTCTCGCCGAGATCAAGATGGGCGACGACGCCTTGATCCCCATGCGGTTCTTCCGAAACCCGTTGTTCTCGTTGTGTATTGCCGTCAGTGTCATCGCAGGCGCAGCCATGTTCGGCGGCATCTCGTTGCTGCCGCAGTACCTGCAGGTGGTCAAGGGTTCGTCGCCGACTCTCGCCGGTTATCAGACCTTGCCGCTCGTCGGCGCTTTGATGATCGCGTCCATCGTGTCGGGTTCGATCATCTCGAAGACGGGGCGGTACAAGATCTTTCCGATCGTCGGCACTGCGCTGATGGCGATCGCCATGTTCACGTTCCACTACGTGCACGCCGACACTCCGTTGTGGCAGACCATGGTCGTGATGGGTGTGTTCGGTCTCGGTCTCGGTTCGATGATGCAGCCGCTCACGTTGGCCATCCAGAATGCGATGCCGCCCAAGGACATGGGCGTCTCCACCTCGGCGGCAACGTTCTTCCGTCAAATCGGTGCAACGGTCGGCGTGGCGGTGTTCCTGTCGATGCTGTTCACGCAGCTGACGCCCAAGACCGGCGATGCGTTGGTCGCCGCCGGTTCGACGCCCGCGTTCCAGCAGGCCGTGCAGAGCGCGGCCACCAGTGCCGATCCGTTGGAGTCCGGGTTCGCGAAGGCCATCGCCTCGGGTGATGCATCCGTTGCCGGTAGTGCCTTGCAGGACAGTTCGTTCATCCAGAAGCTCGATCCCGCGCTCGCCGAGCCGTTCCGCATCGGCTTCTCCGGCGCGATGGACTACGTGTTCCTGGCCGTGTCGATCCTGATGCTCCTCGGATTCGTCCTGGTGCTCTTCCTCAAGGAGGTGCCGCTGCGCACGATGTCGGGTCTGGCTGCAGCTCAGCAGGAACGCGACGAAGAGCGAGCGAACGACGTGGGCACCGGTCTACATTGATGGCGTGAGTTCGGAGAACTGGGTTCGGCTCGGCTCGGTGGACACCTGGTACGCAGAGGTGGGCGACGGGGAACCGCTGGTCCTTCTCCATCCTGGGGGCGCTGATGCGCGAGCGCTGGATATCACTGTCGCCGGGCTGTCCTCGGCGTTTCGGGTGCTCACCCCCGAACGTCGAGGGCATGGCCGCACCCCGGATGTTTCCGGGCCTGGTCTCTCCTCCGAGTTGACGTTCTCGGACATGGTCGACGACACCATTGCGTTCATCGAGCAGGTCGTCGGGCGACGGACGCGGTTGGCCGGGTGCAGCGACGGCGGTGTCGTAGCGCTACTGGTCGCACTGCTACGCCCGGATCTGGTGGATCGTCTCGCCTGCGTCGCGAGTGTCTTTCATCGCGACGGTTGGGGCGGCGGGCTGTCCGGACTCGGCGACGCCGACCGTAGCGATTTCGTACGCCGGCTCGACGATATGCACAGTGCAGATCCCGCACTGACTGCGAGCGATCTCGCCGCGTTGTCGGTGCGCACTCTGGTGATGATCGGTGACGACGACGAGGTGAGCATCGAGCATGCTGCCGAGTTTTACCGCAGTATGCCGGTCGCCGAGCTGGCAATAGTCCCGGGTACCTCGCATGGCGTGTTGGTCGAGAAGCCCGCGTTGACCAATGCGATATTGCTGGACTTCTTCACCCGGGATGCAGTGCAGACGTTCGCGCCCATTCGCCGAGCCTGATGAGGGTGGCCAATTCGATTAGGACGTCGCGCGTTACGAGGACAACATCGTCGTCTACGCGGATCGGGTCTGACCTCTACTTTTCGAGCCCGGCCGCAGCGCCATCGACTGCGCATTCAGAACGGCGGCACGTCGTTCTCGGGTGCGGATGCAGGAGTGAACAGACGTACCGAAGTCGGCGTAGGCCGATGACTCGGTGCGCTCGAGTTCGAGGTCGAGGTCGATAAATCTGGCTGCCGTTCCGCGCCTTTGGGTCTGCGGTAGACGGTCGGAAGGTGCCCGTGATTTGCGAGCTGTGTAGTTGCAGGCACGGTGACGGCAGTGGTGCCGGCATTGGAGACCCAGAACTCCACGCCGTTGGCAAGCATGACCGGAGTCCACAGGCCCATGGTCTTCAGGCTGTGGTGATAGCGGCACAGGCAGTGCAGGTTGGTGTCGATCGTCCAGCCGCCGGTCATTGGATCGCGGTGGAGATACGGGACTATATGGTCGATCTCGCACTGCTGCGCGGGGACATCACATCCGGGATGCTTGCAGGTTCGGTCGCGGAACCGAATACTGTCGGCGAGTGCGTTGGACGGCCGATAGACGAGTGCGCCGGGTGGCGGGACCGTAAGGCCGCCATGCCCATCCGGGTGAAGCGCCACCCCGAGCGTGGGGTCGCATGCGATCGCCGCCTCGAACTCGGCCACCAGAGTGAACGCACCGCGATACGGCGTGGCAATGCAACTGCTCCGCGATGGAGTTCCGTCTGCGGCCGGTGTTTTGGAAGCCGGCGATCGGAGTGGACGAGGAACTGCGCTGTTTCGACGACGCCCACGACCCAGCGGATGAAACACCACATGAGGGGTACGTGTCGGCCGAAGCGGTTCGGCATCTACTGCATCGTCCCCGTCTATGACATCCACGGCGACGTTTTCAGTGTCGGTGTTCGTGCCTTCTGCCGAGTCCAGGTCGATCATCGATTCGAGGTCGTCACCGTGTCCGAGTTTGTCGGCGAGGTTGCGTGCCTCGGTCAGCAGAAGCTGCCACTGTGAGTTCTCGGCGAGCTCGCGGGCGTACTCGGCGTCGATGGTTCCGTGTCCGGCCAGGTGTGCGGGATTGGACAGCAAGCCGGCGAGGGTGGCGAGGTCGACGGTGATGATGGTCAGCGGTGCACGTCGATCAGGCCGCGATGCGTCGGCCGTGCAGGGATGGTCGTCGTTCGCGTCGCACAAGCATGCCATCGACGATTCCTGGTGCAGCAGGGCAACATACGCGGCCGCTCGTTTCTGTCCTTTGTTGCGCGGATCGCGTCGGCACACGGTGGCGGCCATCTCGTTGATCAGCTGCCAGGCTGCGGCAGCGTCGGCAGCGGTGAGATCGGCTTTGAGCGTCGACAGCACGTCCTTGTCGGTGTAGGTGACGTTGGTGTGTCGTTCCAGGTCCTTACGGAGAGCGGCGGCCTCCTCGGGCGCGATGCGGTACATGATCGACCAGATCTCGGTCGCGAGCGGGCCGGGGGAGAGGCGTCTGGCAGCGTGGAGAACCTCGATCTGGACAGCCGTTGCTGCGTCCTGCGTCAAATTGTGAGTGCAGCGGTAGATCGCACGCACCCGAGGTAGGTCGATCTCGCCGGCCCCGAACGCAGCTGCAATGGCGGGTAGCCGAAGCCGTAGGTCCATACCGATCTCGGCGTACGAGTTTGCGACCGTCTTCGAGCAACCCAGCACGTGCGCAATCTCGGACGCTGCGTAGTTGCCCGCATCCTGAACGACATCGCCGACCAGAACGTTCTGATGAATACACGAGTCCCAGATGGCGGCGGCCAGAGCGACCTTGCGGGCGCACGCCTGATTCTCCAGAATCGCGACATCCCGAATCTCGGCCAACGAAGCAACCTCGATGTACGGCTTCGATTGCGGCCCGAGATAGGCCGCGAAACGGCTACGCGTCGATGTGCCCATTGTGTCTTCGCCCCCCGGCTGATGTTCCAACAATATGTAGAACGTGTGTTCGATAGTACCGAGACGTGAACCAATCGTCAACCCCAATTATGTTGCAATGAAGAAGGATTGGAGTCGGGTGCCTATACACCCACCCACCGACAAGCTGTGAGTCCACGGCTCGAGCCTCGAACATCGCCGTAAAGCTGTCGGGCAACCTTCATGCCAGCTCGAATCGCTCCAGCACCACCTGAGTGTCGTCGTTGACCGTGAAATTCGGATTGCCCAGCTCCTCGCGGACTTCGACGGACTGCCAGAATCGTTCGTGGCCGGCACGCCACTGCGCCACATCGGTGTAACCCTCACCCTCGTCGAGCGCATGCTGCAGCGGAACATCGCTCAGCGCAACGACATCGACGGCCGTGGTCTCGATGACCCCGACCACGGCACCCGTCGAATTCACCACCGCACCGCGTTCGCCGACCCTCGGCAGCTCCTCGTCGGTGTACTGAGCCAACAGGCTTGCCGTGCTGGTCTTCGCTCCGGACAGCACGGCCGCAACCAGCGTGTCCCGCAGTGGGCCCGGGTAGGCGAACTCGACAATCGGCAGATCGGTCACTCACGCATCATATTTCGAGGTCTACCCACACCAGTCTGTGGTCCGACGGGTGCTCGGCCTGATCGGGCCAATACACCTGCGAGTCGCGCACGGTGAGATCGTCCGAGGGCAGTACGTAGTCCACGCGCAGGTCACCCGGCGTCGGATCAGCGAAATCAGCTGTGTCCGTTCCATGTCCATCGGACGTGGGTGCCGGATCTCGAACCCGCGGAAGATCCAGAACCTGTGCGATGGCACCGGCCACGGAGTCGCCGTCGACCGGATCGCTGTTCTGGTCGCCCATCATCACGAACGACGCTCCCTCGTCGAGTCCGCCTCGCACGCCGTTGTCGTCGTAGAGATAGTCGGCACCGGAAATGTAATCGGCGCTCAACCGGATCTCGTCGTGATTGCGCTTACCGTTACGGTCCTCGGGTCCGTCGAAGGATGGGGGAGTGGGATGCGAAGCCAACACGTGCAGCGTCTTCCCGTTCACGTCGACGGGCACGTCCCAATGCGACTTGCTGGACAGTCGAAGCGCGTCTGCGTTCTCTCCGTAATAGTCGTGCGGTAACAGCGAGTTCGGCATGTCCTTCCACAGAAAGTTCTGGAACGTGCGTACCGAACCGGTGTCGATCGGGAACTTCGAGTACACCACCATGCCGTACTGACCGGGAAACTGTCCGAATCCCCAGGCGTCGCCGGGGCCACCGAGTGCGCCGTCCCCGTCCAGGTCGAGTCCCGAGTCGACGCCGGTGTTCACCGGAGCAGTGAAGAAGAACGGGTACTGCCCGTCGAGGTAGTTCTCGTTGAAGAGGGTGGGGCCATCGGACCCCGAATAGTCGAACTCGTTGACCAGCAGAACATCCGGTGAGTTCGCGGAGATCACGTCGGCTACTGCGCGAGCCTGGGCGTTCTCCGCGCTCAGGTCGGTGACCAACTGTCCGGCCGCGGACCGATTGAGACTGGCGTTGAACGTCGCCACCCGGATGCTTGACGGTTCGTCGGGGGTCGGGTCTGCAGCAGACGGGTCCGTGGTGGAGCAGCCGGCAGCCATGAAGGCGAGGGTAACGGCGACGGCCACAAGTCTCGACGTTTTCACGTTTCCGACCGTAGAGACGGCAAGCGAACGTAAGGTTACGAATTAACAAGCAAGCGTGCTTGCTTTTTTCTCGTGCCTTTGTGAAGCTGGTCCCATGGCAGACCTCGACTCACTCGTCGGCGATCTCCGTGCCGAGGGTGACGACCTCGACGCGCTGGTGGCCGAGCTGGTACCCGAACGCTGGGCGGCACCTACTCCGGCGGCGGGCTGGACGATCGCACATCAGATCGCGCACCTGTCGTGGACGGATCACGTCGCGGAGCGAACCACATCCGCAGCGTCCGGTGATACCGCGGCCGAGGAGGAGTTCGCCCGCACGCTGAAAAAGGCCTGGGAGAACCCCACTGGATTCGTCGACGACGCCGCCGAGGAGGAAGCGGGCAATCCGGAACTGTTGAGCGCCTGGCGAACCCGCCGCCACGCCATGACGGACGCGCTGAAGCAGGTCCCGTCGGGCGTCAAGATCCAGTGGTTCGGGCCGCCCATGAGTGCCGCGTCCATGGCCACCGCCCGTCTCATGGAGACGTGGGCCCACGGACAGGATGTCGCCGATGCGCTGGGCGTGACCCGCGTGCCGACCGACCGAATCCGCGGAGTCGCACACATCGGCGTGCGGACACGGGATTTCGCTTACGCCGTCAACGAGCAGACTCCGCCGGCGGAACCGTTCGGAATCGAGCTCACCGCACCCTCGGGCGAAGTGTGGACGTGGGGTCCCGACGACGCAGAACAGCGTGTCACCGGATCTGCACTCGACTTCTGCCTTCTCGTCACTCAGCGCGCACACCGCGACGATCTGGACGTTCGAGCCGACGGGGCCGACGCCGCACACTGGCTCACCATCGCCCAAGCCTTCGCAGGCCCTCCCGGACAGGGACGAGACAAGGCAGGACGCGAGAAAGCATGACCGTACGTATAGGCAACTGCTCCGGTTTCTACGGAGATCGACTGTCCGCGATGCGGGAGATGCTCGAGGGAGGAGACCTCGATTACCTCACCGGTGACTACCTCGCCGAGCTGACCATGCTCATTCTCGGACGCGACCGAATGAAGGACGCGACCCGTGGCTACGCCAAAACCTTTCTGCGGCAGGCCGAGGACTGCCTCGGACTGGCACTCGACAAGGGCGTGAAGATCGTGGCCAATGCCGGCGGACTCAATCCGCGCGGACTGGTCGAGGCGTTGGAGAAGCTCGATTCCGGCGCGAAGATCGCCTACGTGGACGGCGACGACCTCCTCGGCAGGGCAGGCGAACTCGGCCTCGGCAGCCCGCTGACGGCAAACGCCTACCTCGGTGCGTGGGGAATCGTGGAATGCCTGAACTCCGGTGCCGACGTCGTGGTGACCGGTCGCGTCACCGACGCCAGTGTCATCGTCGGCCCCGCCGCCGCTCACTTCGGTTGGTCGACAACCGATTACGATGCATTGGCCGGCGCAGTCATCGCGGGCCACGTCATCGAGTGCGGTACTCAAGCGACCGGCGGCAACTACTCGTTCTTCACCGAGATCGCCGACATGTCCCGTCCCGGGTTCCCGATCGCCGAGATCGAAGCCGACGGATCCTCCGTCATCACCAAGCACGAGGGCACCGGCGGTGCCGTCAGCGTCGGTACCGTCACCGCGCAACTGCTGTACGAGATCACCGGTGGCCGATACGCGAACCCCGACGTCACCGCGCGCATCGACACGGCGGTCCTGGCGCAGGAGTCCAGCAACCGAGTATCGATCAGCGGGGTCACCGGAGAAGCGCCGCCGCCCACCTACAAGGTCTCGCTCAACGCGCTCGGCGGCTTCCGCAACGAATTCACGATGGTGTTGACCGGCCTGGACATCGAGGCCAAAGCCGAACTGGCGCAACGGCAGTTCGAGTCGTGGTTGCCCGCCCGGCCGACCGAGTTGGACTGGACTCTGGTGCGTACCGACAAGCCCGACGCCGAGACCGAGGAAACCGCAAGCGCGTTGCTGCGCTGCGTCGCCCGCGACAGTAACCCCGACGCGGTGGGACGCCAGTTCTCGGCTGTGGCGGTCGAACTCGCACTTGCCAGCTACCCGGGCTTCTCGGTCACCGCACCGCCCGGAAACGGAGCCCCGTACGGGGTGTTCACCGCAGGTTTCGTCGACGCACACGACGTACCGCATACGGCCCACCTGGCCGACGGCACCGAACGCAGCATTGCACCCTCGGCGCAGACGCGAGTCCTGGAATCGCTGGTCGAACCGAAGCTGCCGGCACCGCGAGCCGCCGAGGACACCATCCGACTACCACTCGGCACCATCGCCGCCGCCCGTAGCGGAGACAAAGGTGGGAGCGCCAACGTCGGAGTGTGGGTGCGCACCGACGACGAATTCGCCTGGTTGGCGCACGCATTGACCGTCGACACCCTGAAAACGATGCTGCCCGAGGCCGAGCACCTCACGGTCACGCGCCACGTGTTGCCCAATCTGCGGGCCGTCAACTTCGTCATCGACGGCATCCTCGGCCAAGGCGTGGCTTCGCAGGCCAGATTCGATCCACAGGCCAAGGGACTCGGTGAATGGCTGCGGTCGCGGCACATCGACATCCCCGAAACACTCGCTTACAAGGGAGCACTCGTATGAGCATCTGGACTACCCCGGAGCGTCAGCAGCTTCGCAAGACCGTTCGCAGTTTCGTCGAACAGGATATTGCGCCGCACATGAATCAGTGGGAGACCGAGGGTGAGATCCCGCGCGAGCTGCACAAGAAAGCGGCGGCTCTCGGTTTGCTCGGCGCAGGGTTTCCCGAGGACGTCGGCGGCGACGGCGGTGATCTCGCGGACGCGGTGCTGATCTGCGAGGAGATGCACCAGGCCGGCGCGTCGGGCGGACTGTTCGCTTCTCTGTTCACCTGTGGAATTGCGTTGCCGCACTTGGTTGCCGCGAGAGATCCTGAGCAGATCGACAAGTGGGTGCGGCCGACGCTCGCGGGGGAGAAGATCGGCTCGCTCGCGATCACCGAGCCGGGTGGCGGCTCCGACGTGGGTCATCTGCGGACCAAGGCGGTCAGAGACGGCGACCATTACGTCGTCAACGGGTCGAAGACCTACATCACCTCGGGGTGCCGTGCGGACTTCGTCGTCACCGCGGTCCGGACGGGAGGCGAGGGGGCAGCCGGAGTGTCGCTCCTCGTCGTCGAGAGGGGCACACCGGGCTTCGAGGTCACCAGCAAGCTCGACAAGATGGGGTGGCGCGCCTCCGATACCGCCGAACTCTCCTTCGTCGACGCACGGGTTCCGGTGGCCAACCTGGTCGGTGCCGAGAACAGTGGCTTCGTCCAGATCGCGCAGGCATTTCTCACCGAGCGTATCGCTCTCGCCGCTCAGGCCTACGCCAGCGCGCAGCGGTGCCTCGATCTGACGCTGCAGTGGGTTCGAGACCGGGAGACCTTCGGAAAGCCGCTCATCGCACGGCAATCCGTACAGAACACCGTCACCGAGATGGCGCGCAAGATCGACATCGCTCGCGTGTACACCCGCTCCCTCGTCGAGCGGTCCTTGCAGGAGGACGGTGACTTCATTGCCGAGGTCTGCTTCGCCAAGAACACCGCCGTCGAATCCGGGGAGTGGGTGGCCAATCAAGCCGTCCAGCTCTTCGGCGGTCTCGGGTACATGCGCGAGAGCGAGGTCGAACGGCAATACCGCGACATGCGCATCCTCGGTATCGGCGGCGGAACCACCGAAATTCTCACCGGCCTTGCCGCAAAACGATTGGGGTACCAGGCATGAGCGTGCTGAAGTCCACTCTCGACACCGCATCGGAGCAGTACACCGGTGCCACCGAGGCCATGCACACCAAACTGGCCGAGATCGACGCCGAACACGACAAGGCGCTGCTCGGTGGCGGTCAGAAGTACGTCGATCGCCACAAGAAGCGTGGCAAGCTGCTCGCCCGTGAGCGCATCGAGTTGTTGATCGACGAGGATTCCGCGTTTCTCGAACTGTGCCCACTTGCGGCGTGGGGCAGCGACTTTCCCGTCGGTGCCAGCACCGTCATGGGTATCGGTGTCGTGTGCGGGGTCGAATGTCTCATCGTGGCCAACGATCCCACGGTCCGCGGCGGGTCCAGCAACCCGTGGACCCTGAAGAAGGGGTTCCGCGGCAACGACATCGCCACCCAGAACCGACTGCCGGTGATCTCTCTCGTCGAGTCGGGCGGTGCCGACCTGCCCACGCAGAAAGAGGTGTTCATCCCCGGCGGGCGCATGTTCCGTGATCTGACGCAGCTCTCGGCGGCCGGTATTCCGACCATCGCCCTGGTGTTCGGCAACTCGACTGCGGGCGGTGCCTACGTTCCCGGCATGTCCGATCACGTCGTCATGATCAAGGAACGTTCCAAGGTGTTCTTGGCCGGGCCGCCCCTGGTGAAGATGGCCACCGGTGAGGATTCGGACGACGAGTCGCTCGGTGGAGCCGAGATGCACGCCCGGAAGTCCGGTCTCGCAGACTACTTCGCCGTCGACGAGCAGGACGCCATCCGCATCGGACGCAGCATCGTCTCTCGGTTGAACTGGAAGAAGAAGGGGCCCGAGCCACGCACCGAGGTCATCGAGCCACTCGCCGATCCCGAGGATTTGCTCGGCATCGTCCCCACCGACCTGAAGATCCCGTTCGATCCCCGTGAGGTCATCGCCCGCATCGTCGACGGTTCCGACTTCGACGAGTTCAAGCCGATGTACGGCGGCTCGCTCGTCACCGGTTGGGCAGAGTTGCACGGCTACCCGATCGGCATTCTGGCCAACGCACGCGGCGTGCTGTTCAGCGAGGAATCGCAGAAGGCGACGCAGTTCATCCAGCTCGCCAACCGGTCGAACACGCCACTGTTGTTCCTGCACAACACCACCGGCTACATGGTGGGCAAGGAGTACGAGGAAGGCGGCATGATCAAGCACGGATCGATGATGATCAACGCGGTCTCCAACTCGAAGGTGCCGCACATCTCGATCCTGCTCGGGGCGTCCTACGGAGCCGGCCATTACGGCATGTGCGGCCGTGCTTTCGATCCTCGCTTCCTCTTCGCCTGGCCGTCCAGCAAATCCGCCGTCATGGGTGGCGCACAGCTGGCCGGCGTCATCTCCATCGTCGGACGCGCCGCCGCAGAAGCTCGCGGTCAAGCGTTCGACGCGGAGGCCGATGCCGGACTGCGCGCGATGATCGAGAATCAGATCGAAGCCGAATCGTTGCCGATGTTCCTGTCCGGACGCCTCTACGACGACGGCGTCATCGATCCCCGTGACACCCGCACGGTAGTGGGAATGTGCCTGTCGGCCATCGCCTCTGCCCCGATCGAAGGCACCGCGAACTTCGGTGTCTTCCGGATGTGATGCCCGCATGCTGAACAAAGTCCTCGTGGCCAATCGCGGCGAAATCGCCCGACGCGTCTTCACCACCTGCCGCGCGGAGGGCATCGATACCGTCGCGGTCTTCTCCGACGCCGACGCGGCATCTCCCCATGTGCGTGAGGCGGACTCCGCTGTGCGCCTGCCTGGGCAGAGCCCGTCCGAGACCTACTTGCGCGGAGAATTGATCATCGCCGCCGCGTTGCAGGCCGGTGCCGACGCGGTCCATCCGGGATACGGATTCCTCTCCGAGAACGCCGAATTCGCCCGGCAGGTACTCGACGCCGGGTTGACCTGGATCGGACCGCCCGTCAAGGCTATCGAATCGATGGGCTCGAAGGTCGAGTCCAAGAAGATGATGGCCGACGCCGGAGTGCCGGTGTTGACTCGGCTCGATCCCGAGTCGGTCACCGAGAACGAGCTACCGGTACTGATCAAGGCCTCCGCGGGCGGCGGCGGTAGGGGGATGCGCATCGTCCGTAGTCTCGACGCACTGCAGTCGGAGCTCGAGGCAGCCGGACGAGAAGCCCTCTCGGCCTTCGGCGATGGAACGGTGTTCATCGAGCGGTACATCGAAACCGGGCGGCACATCGAAGTTCAGGTCATGGCCGATCGATTCGGCACGGTGTGGACGGTGGGCGAGCGTGAATGCTCGATCCAACGCAGGCACCAAAAGGTCGTCGAGGAAGCTCCGTCGCCGCTCGTCGAACGCATCGACGACATGCGCGAGAAGCTGTTCGAGGCAGCCACACTGGCAACCGAGGCCATCGGCTACGAGGGTGCAGGCACCGTCGAATTCCTCGCCGACGAGAAGGGAAACTTCTTCTTCCTCGAGATGAACACCCGCTTGCAGGTGGAGCATCCGGTCACCGAATGCACGACGGGTCTGGATCTCGTTGCGCTGCAGATCCAGGTTGCGGCGGGGGAGCGGCTACCGGCCGAACAGCCCACGGCACGGGGACACTCGATCGAGGTTCGGCTGTACGCCGAGGATCCGGCTCAGGACTGGCAGCCGCAGAGCGGTGCAGTGCACCGATTCGAGATCCCCGGTGCGCAGTTCGAGGTGTCGGACAAAGCTGGATACATCAGAGTCGATTCCGGCGTCGAGACGGGCAGCGTGGTGGGAACGCAGTACGACCCCATGCTCGCCAAGGTGATCTCCTTCGCCCCGACGCGGGACCGAGCGGCGACTCTGGTGGCGAAAGCACTGCAGAACGCCACCATTCACGGTCTGAAGACCAATCGGGATCTGCTGGTCAACATTCTGCGCCATCCGGCGTTCCTGGCGGGCGACACCGATACAGCCTTCTTCGACACGCACGGCCTCGATGTCCTGGCTCAGCCGATCGCGCAGGGCCGGGCCGAGGAACTGTCGGCGCTCGCGGCTGCCTTGGCCGACGCGGCGAGCAACGTCTCGCGAACTCGGGTGAACCGGGGTCTACCCGGCGGCTGGCGCAATCTCCGGTCGCAACCGCAGCGCAAGACGTACAACGACATCACCGTCGAATACTCGATCGGACGCAGCGGACTCACCTCCTCGGTGGAGGGTGTCGAACTGGTGGGGCACACACCGACCTCGGTGACGTTGGACGACAACGGTATTCGTCGTATCTTCGCAGTGAGCACCTACGGGTCCGACGTGTTCGTGGATTCTTCCCTGGGCCCCGTCCGATTGGTTCGAGCACCGAGGTTCACCGACCCCACCGACGAGGTGGCGGCCGGATCACTGCTTGCGCCGATGCCGGGCAGCGTCATCAGAATTGCTGCTGCGCAGGGAGATACCGTCACCGCAGGCCAGCCCATTCTGTGGCTGGAGGCGATGAAGATGGAGCACACCGTGACTGCACCCGCCGATGGTGTGCTCACCGAACTGAACGTGCAGCAGGGTCAGCAAGTCGAGGTAGGACAGGTCTTGGCAGTAGTCACCGACACGCCAGTAGTCACCGAGCAGGGAGTGGAGCAAGCATGAGTTTCATCGAAACCGAAGAGCAGAAGGGTCTGCGCAACGCAGTCTCGTCACTGGGCAAGCGCTACAACTACATCGACTACGTGCTGCCCAAGGCGCGCAAAGGTGAGCCACTGACCGAACTGTGGAACGAGGCGGGCAAGCTCGGCTTCCTCGGGGTCAATCTGCCCGAGGAATACGGCGGCGGCGGCGCAGGCATCTACGAACTCGCGCTCGTACAGGAGGAGTTGGCTGCGCACGGTGCCGGTCTACTGCTCGTCGTCGTCAGCCCGGCCATCTGCGGCACCATCATCGGCAAGTACGGCACGCCGGATCAGAAGCAGGAGTGGCTCACCGCCCTCGCCGACGGTTCCAAGATCATGGTCTTCGGCATCACCGAACCCGACGCCGGATCCAACTCGCACCAGATCACCACCACGGCGCGTCGCGACGGTGACGAATGGATCTTGAAGGGCAACAAGATCTATATCTCGGGCGTGGATCAGGCCGACGCCGTGTTGATCGTTGCGCGGACCGAGGATTCCAAGACCGGCAAGCTCAAGCCGGCGCTGTTCATCGTGCCCACCGACGCTCCGGGACTGCAGAAGACGCAGATGGAGATGGACATCGTCGAGCCCGATCACCAGTTCGTGCTGTTCCTCGACGACGTCCGGTTGCCCGCCGAGGCACTCGTCGGTGAGGCCGACGCTGCCCTGATGCAGTTGTTCGCCGGACTGAACCCCGAGCGCATTCTCGGTGCTGCGATGGCTGTCGGTATGGGTCGCTACGCTCTGGACGCGGCGGTCAAATACGCCAACGAGCGGACGGTCTGGAAGACGCCGATCGGCGCTCACCAGGGCTTGGCGCACCCGTTGGCGCAGTGCAAGATCGAGCTGGAGTTGGCGAAATTGATGATGCAGAAGGCCGCGGTGCTCTACGACTCCGGCGACGATTTCGGAGCGGCAGAAGCCGCGAACATGGCCAAATATGCTGCGGCCGAGGCCAGTATCAAGGCACTCGATCAGGCGATCCAAACCCACGGCGGTGCCGGGTTGAGCAGTGAATACGGATTGGCTGCGATGCTCGGAGCCGCCCGCATCGCCCGCGTTGCTCCCGTGAGCCGGGAGATGATCCTGAACTTCGTGAGCCAGCACTCGCTCGGCCTGCCGAGAAGCTACTGATGGCCGTTCTCGTCGAGTCGGGCAAGGACACAGCGTATTTGACGTTGGATTCGCCGCAGAACCGAAACGCGCTGTCGTCGGTGTTGGTCGAGGAGCTGACAGCGGGCCTCATCGCTGCGGCGCACGACGACGACATCAGAACGATCGTGCTCGGTCACACCGGTACGACGTTCTGCGCCGGTGCCGACCTCAGAGAGGCCGGGGCGTCGCCGGAGCTTCGGACTCGGCAGATGCTGGATCTGATGCGGCTGATCATCGACACCCCGAAACCCGTCGTCGTACAGATCGATGGTCATGTGCGGGCAGGCGGTATGGGGCTCGTGGCGGCGTGCGACGTCGCCATTGCCGGACCGGAAAGCTCGTTCGCGCTGACCGAGGTTCGCCTCGGACTGGCGGCGTCGGTCATCTCCGTCGCCGTGTTGCCGCGACTGTCGTCCCGGGCGGCGAGTCGATATTTCCTCACCGGCGAGACGTTCGACGGTGCCACCGCCCAGGAGATCGGTCTGGTCACCGTGGCCGACGCCGTTCCCGCGGCCGCGGTGGCCGACTACATGATCATGTTCAGGAAGTGCTCGCCGCAGGGCTTGGCCGAGTCCAAACAGCTCACCACCGCCGCGATCCGACGCGAGATCGACGAGCGCGGAACGGCCGTCGCCGAGCAATCGGCCAGGTTGTTTGCATCGGAGGAGGCCCGAGAGGGGATGATGTCCTTTCTGGAGAAGAGGCCGCCGTCCTGGGCTGCCGAAAAGTAGGTCGAGAAGGAGCAGGGAGATGGTGATGGCGCGCGAACCCAAGCAGGATCGCAGCAGGGTGACGCGTCAGCGACTGCTCGAGGCGACGATCGACTCGCTCGCCGAGCAGGGCTGGAGCGCAACGACGGTCGGGGTCGTCGCCGAGCGCGCCGGCGTCTCTCGCGGTGCCACCCAACACCATTTCCCGACGCGTGAGGACCTCATCACCGGGGCACTCGAGTACATGTTCGACACTCGGATGGACCATGCTCGCCGCGAGGCACAGGAGATTCCGCCCGGCCCCGGCCGAACGAAACTGGTGGTGGAACGGCTCGTCGAGTACTACACGGGTCCGATGTTCAAAGCGGCACTGCAGGTCTGGACGGCGGCGTCGGCCGATCCGGAACTGCGTGATCGGATCGTGCCACTCGAAGAGCGATTCGGTCGTCGAGCACACACAATGGCTGTCGAGAACCTCGGAGTCGACGACAACGATCCCGTCACCCACCGTCTGGTTCAGGCGACGCTCGACCTGGCGCGTGGGCTCGGTCTTGCGGACGTCCTGACCGACGACGCGCGTCGCCGCGTCGAAATCGTGCGAGCCTGGGCCGATGTGCTCGACGCCTCGCTGAACGCACGGCTGTCCGCCGCAGGAGCGGTAGCGCACTAGACGCGCACGATCTGCAGTTCCGATCCACCTGTGCTTGAGTCTGCTCGTGACTTCCGATTCCGCACGCGTCCACCGTGGCCACATCTTTCACATCGCGGGCTCGCCCACAGTGCTGGACGCCGCCGCGTCGTTGGTCTCGATTCCCGACGGTGCCCTCGTGGTCTCAGGCGAGGGCAGGATCGAGTTCTGCGGCGAGTTCGATTCTCTGCCAACGCACTACGCCCATTCGGATGTGTCGGATCACCGGCCCGGCTTTCTGCTGCCGGGATTCGTCGACACGCACATTCATTTCCCACAGACCTACGCCGGTGACTCCTACGGCGGCGGGCAATTGCTCGAATGGCTGAACACGTGCATCTTTCCGTCCGAAGCACGATTCGCCGATCCGGAATTCGCGGCGGCGGCCGCGCGCGACTTCTGCGCAGCACGCATTCGCGCCGGGACGACGCAGGCCATGGTGTTCGGGTCGGCCTTCCCCCATGCCCAGGACGCATTGTTCTCGGAGACCTCGAGACGTGGATTACGCATCGTCAGTGGTCGCGGGATCCAGACCACCGGCCCCGCGTCGGCGCACGCACTGATCACCGGCGAGGACGAGGCCATCAGGCTGGTGTCGGAAGAAATCGAGAAATGGCACGCCGCCGACACCGGCGACGTCGACACCGCCATGCTGCACGTCGCCGTCGTGCCGCGGTTCTCGCTGTCGGTGACCACGGACACGCTGAGGAACCTCGGCGAGCTCTACGACTCGGTGCGGGCACGTGGCGTCTACTTCCACACACACCTCAACGAGAACAACCGACCGGGCACGGGCGAGATCGACGCCACCAAGGGTGCGTACCAGGTCGAGAGTTACCTGGACACCTACGACGGCAAGTTCCTGCCGGGCTCGCAAGTAGGTGGCAAGAGCCTGCTGGGTCGACGGTCGATTCTGGCGCACGCGGTGCACTGCGACGACGCGGAACTGACGAGGTTGGCAGAGACGGGTACGTCCATCGCGCACTGCCCCACGTCGCAGCAGTTCCTGGGCTCGGGCACGATGCCGTGGAAGAGAACCGTCGCCGCCGGGGTCACCATCGCCATCGGGTCCGATTTCGGCGGCGGTGACGAGTGGCTACTACCGCAGGTGCTCGCCGACGCGTTCAAGGTGCACATCTCCGAACCGGGAGACGCAGGCCTGTCGCTGCATCCGGCCGAACTGTTGTTCACCGGAACGCTCGCCGGGGCACGTGCACTCGACATGGAGGAGCGCATCGGCAACTTCGACGTGGGGAAAGAGGCGGACTTCGTCGTCGTCGATCCCGACGCGTGGCCGCAGCTGGCCGCGGCCGTCGACCACGGCGTGCGGGCCGAGGACCCCGAGCTGGCCCGCGACCAGACCCTGTTCGCCCTGCTGATGGCCATGCGAGAGCCGGCCATCGTGGGTGTGTACGTCCAAGGACGCGCTGTGCACGGCACATGACCGCTGCCCTGTTCGGTTGGTAGGTTCGGTGCGACGCGAACTGCAGCATCGGACCAGCACGCGAAGGACGGCATGAAGCGAGTGACACTGGTGATCACCGCGGTCGCCGCGTTGATCGCAGGTTGCGGTGGCTCGGATACCGACGCCGCCGATACCGCGCCCGAGCCGTCGACGAGCAAGGCCGCGTACGAGCCCGGCCCGTTCTTCGGCGAATGCGGATCGATCAGCGACGCCGAGGTGCAGGCCGCGTTCGGTGCCGGACCGTTTGCCCAAGTCACCCGCAACTCCGTCGGTTGCCAGTGGGAAACCGTGGCCATCAGCGGACCGAGCGTCAGCTTCTCCTGGTACCGCGGCAGTCCGATCGGCCGCGAACGCGCCGGTTCCGAACTGATCGGCCGTCCGGCCAAGGACATCGCCATCGACGGCAACCCCGGATTCGAAGCCGAGCAGGGCCCGTTGTGCGAGATCGGTGTGCAATTCGGCGACGACTTCTTCCATTGGTCGGTCACCTACTCCGAACAGATCCCGGCGCGCCCGCCGTGCGACGTCGGCAACGAGCTGGCGAAGCTGACCGTGGAGCGCAAACAATGAAGACTCGAGCAAGTACGACGAGACGGGTTTTCGCCGCCGCCGCGACCCTGCTGCTCGCGGCCGGTTGCTCTCAGTCGGTCGAGGGCACGGCGCGGCCGGCGAGCTTCGCCGGATCGGGCAACCAAGAATTCACCAAGTTGTTGACCGAGTGCGATGCCGTCTCCGACGACCAGATCGCCGATGCCACCGGAGCCGACGACATCGCTCGCGGCTTCTTCGGAGCGATCTGCCGATGGGATCTGATCGGTTCCGCGGGCATCGTGAAGGTGACGTTCAACTGGTTCGAGTCCGGCACCCTGGCCGCCGAGCGGGCGGCCGACGAGAAGATGACGTACACCGTCAGCGACACAACAGTGCAGGGCCGCAAGGCAATACAGGCTCAACGCCCGAACGACCCGGACTCGTGCGGAGTGTCGGCCGGAGCGGACCAGGCGGGCATCTTCGGGTGGTGGGTGCAGTACCGTCCGGGCGTCGCACACCCCGATCCCTGCCAGGCGGCAGCGAAGCTGGCAGACCTCACACTCAACCTGAGCAGATAGGTTGCGTATCAGAGCGAAGGGTGTTTTGACCCGAGGCCGCGCCGCCGGGTATCGTTATGGGTCGTGTCCGGCCTGGCCGGACCGTTTGTGTGCCTATGCGAGGTACAGCCGTGCGCACGTTCGTCTCGAGAGCGCGCAACCGGCTGGACGTGTGGGGGTATGCGACACACCCGACCGCGGGGTGCAAGAGACCCGCGGAGACGTCATGGGTGAGGAGCAGTGTTCTCTTGCTCCAACTGCTAGATCCCTGTTTATCGACACGAAGAAAGCCGGTTTATGCCAACGATCAACCAGCTGGTCCGTAAGGGTCGCACCGACAAGGTCGCGAAACTGAAGACCGCTGCCCTCAAGGGCAGTCCCCAGCGCCGTGGTGTGTGCACTCGCGTGTACACCACCACCCCCAAGAAGCCGAACTCCGCTCTCCGTAAGGTCGCGCGCGTTCGCCTGACCACCTCGGTAGAGGTCACCGCGTACATCCCCGGTGAGGGCCACAACCTGCAGGAGCACTCGATGGTGCTCGTTCGCGGCGGTCGTGTGAAGGACCTCCCGGGTGTGCGTTACAAGATCATCCGCGGCTCGCTCGACACCCAGGGTGTCAAGAACCGCAAGCAGGCTCGCAGCCGCTACGGAGCCAAGAAGGAGAAGAGCTGATATGCCACGCAAGGGCCCAGCACCCAAGCGGCCGCTGATCAACGACCCGGTCTACGGATCGCCGTTGGTCACGCAGCTCGTCAACAAGATCCTTCTCGACGGCAAGAAGTCGACCGCAGAGCGCATCGTCTACCAGGCGCTCGAGCAGGCTCGCGAGAAGACCGGCACCGACCCCGTCGTCACGCTCAAGCGTGCACTCGACAACGTCAAGCCGGCCCTCGAGGTTCGCAGCCGACGCGTCGGCGGTGCCACCTACCAGGTGCCCGTCGAGGTTCGTCCCGGCCGCTCCACCACGCTGGCACTGCGCTGGCTGGTCACGTTCTCGCGCGCTCGTCGTGAGAAGACCATGGTCGAGCGTCTGGCGAACGAGTTGCTCGACGCCAGCAACGGCCTCGGTGCCGCTGTGAAGCGCCGCGAAGACACTCACAAGATGGCCGAAGCCAACAAGGCGTTCGCCCACTACCGCTGGTGATCTCCTCGCTCGGGCGGTACTCGGAACTATCCGATACCGCCGGAGCGTTGATCAGCTCAGGCAATACCTCTTCCAACACCAAGGCGGGTTAACTCGTGGCACAGGACGTGCTGACCGACCTCAACAAGGTCCGCAACATCGGCATCATGGCCCACATCGATGCCGGCAAGACCACCACTACCGAACGCATCCTCTTCTACACCGGTATCTCCTACAAGATCGGTGAAGTTCACGATGGCGCAGCCACCATGGACTGGATGGAGCAGGAGCAGGAGCGTGGCATCACGATCACCTCTGCTGCCACGACGTGCTTCTGGAACGACAACCAGATCAACATCATCGACACCCCCGGTCACGTCGACTTCACCGTCGAGGTGGAGCGTTCGCTCCGCGTCCTCGACGGCGCTGTCGCAGTGTTCGACGGCAAAGAAGGTGTCGAGCCGCAGTCCGAGCAGGTGTGGCGTCAGGCCGACAAGTACGACGTGCCGCGTATCTGCTTCGTCAACAAGATGGACAAGCTCGGCGCGGACTTCTACTACACCGTGCAGACCATCATCGATCGTCTCGGTGCCAAGCCGCTGGTCATCCAGCTGCCCATCGGTGCAGAGAACGAGTTCGAGGGCGTCATCGACCTCGTGCAGATGAAGGCTCTCGTGTGGAGTGGCGAGACCAAGCTCGGCGAGAAGTACGAGATCCAGGAGATCCCGGAAAACCTCAAGGAGCGCGCAGACGAGTACCGCACGGTGCTGCTCGAGACCGTGGCCGAGTCCGACGAAGCGCTTCTGGAGAAGCACTTCGGCGGCGAAGAGCTCACGATCGACGAGATCAAGGGCGCCATCCGCAAGATGACGGTCAACAGCGAGCTGTACCCGATCCTGTGTGGATCCGCGTTCAAGAACAAGGGCGTTCAGCCCATGCTCGACGCGGTCATCGACTACCTCCCGTCTCCCCTCGACGTTGCCGAGACCATCGGACACGCCGTCGGCGACGAGGAGAAGGAGATCACTCGCAAGCCGTCCGCAGACGAGCCGTTCGCGGCTCTCGCGTTCAAGATCGCGACGCACCCCTTCTTCGGCAAGCTGACCTACGTCCGGGTGTACTCGGGCAAGGTCGACTCCGGCGCTCAGGTCATCAACTCGACCAAGGGCAAGAAGGAACGTCTGGGCAAGCTGTTCCAGATGCACTCCAACAAGGAGAACGCGATCGCGACCGCGTCTGCCGGTCACATCTACGCCGTCATCGGCCTCAAGGACACCACGACGGGTGACACGCTCTGCGATCCGCAGAACCAGATCATCCTCGAGTCCATGAGCTTCCCGGACCCGGTCATCCAGGTCTCGATCGAGCCCAAGACCAAGTCCGACCAGGAGAAGCTGGGAACAGCCATCCAGAAGCTCGCCGAAGAGGACCCCACGTTCTCGGTGAAGCTGGACGAGGACACCGGCCAGACCGTCATCGGCGGCATGGGCGAGCTCCATCTCGACATCCTCGTCGACCGTATGCGTCGCGAGTTCAAGGTCGAGGCCAACGTCGGCAAGCCGCAGGTTGCGTACCGCGAGACCATCCGCAAGACGGTCGAGAAGCACGACTACACGCACAAGAAGCAGACCGGTGGCTCCGGCCAGTTCGCGAAGGTCATCATCAAGCTCGAGCCTTTCGAGGGCGAAGACGGCGCGACGTACGAGTTCGAGAACAAGGTCAGCGGTGGTCGTGTGCCCAGGGAGTACATCCCCTCGGTCGACGCCGGTGCACAGGACGCCATGCAGTACGGTGTTCTCGCCGGATACCCGCTGGTCAACGTCAAGGTCACACTGCTCGACGGTGCGTACCACGACGTCGACTCGTCGGAGATGGCCTTCAAGGTCGCCGGCTCACAAGCGTTCAAGGAAGCCGCCCGTAAGGCCAGCCCCGTCATCCTCGAACCCGTCATGGCCGTCGAGGTCATCACGCCCGAGGATTACATGGGTGAGGTCATCGGCGACCTGAACTCCCGCCGTGGTCAGATCCAGGCCATGGAGGAACGCAGCGGTGCCCGTATCGTCAAGGCACTGGTTCCGCTGTCGGAGATGTTCGGCTACATCGGAGACCTTCGGTCGAAGACGCAGGGCCGCGCTAACTACTCCATGGTCTTCGATTCGTACGCAGAAGTTCCCGCGAACGTAGCGAAGGAAATCATCGCGAAGGTCAACGGAGAGTAATTCTCTTCGTTTGCTGGACCACGCTCGACCTGTAATAAGTAACAACACATACGCGTGCGTGCCCCGTCGGGGCCCGCACAGATCAGTCCAGGAGGACACACAGTGGCGAAGGCGAAGTTCGATCGGACGAAGCCGCACGTCAACATCGGCACCATCGGTCACGTTGACCACGGTAAGACGACGCTGACGGCTGCAATCACCAAGGTTCTGCACGACAAGTTCCCGGACCTGAACGAGGCCTCGGCTTTCGATCAGATCGACAAGGCTCCGGAGGAGAAGGCTCGTGGTATCACGATCAACATCTCCCACGTCGAGTACCAGACCGACAAGCGCCACTACGCGCACGTCGATGCACCGGGTCACGCCGACTACATCAAGAACATGATCACCGGCGCGGCACAGATGGACGGCGCAATCCTGGTCGTGGCAGCTACCGATGGCCCGATGCCGCAGACCCGCGAGCACGTGCTCCTGGCCCGCCAGGTCGGCGTGCCGTACATCCTGGTCGCACTGAACAAGGCCGACATGGTCGACGACGACGAGATCATCGAGCTCGTCGAGATGGAGGTCCGCGAGCTCCTCGCTTCGCAGGAGTTCGACGAGGACGCACCGGTCATCAAGGTCTCCGCACTCAAGGCACTCGAGGGTGACGAGAAGTGGGGCGAGTCGGTTCTGGAGCTCATGCAGGCCGTCGACGACTCGGTTCCGGACCCCGTCCGTGAGACCGACAAGCCGTTCCTCATGCCCGTCGAGGACGTCTTCACCATCACCGGTCGTGGCACCGTGGTCACCGGACGTATCGAGCGCGGCTCGGTCAACGTCAACGAAGAGGTCGAGATCGTCGGCATCCGCCCCGGCTCGACCAAGACCACCGTCACCGGCATCGAAATGTTCCGCAAGCTGCTCGACTCGGGTCAGGCAGGCGACAACGTCGGCCTCCTCGTTCGTGGCATCAAGCGCGAAGACGTCGAGCGTGGACAGGTCATCATCAAGCCCGGCACCACGACTCCTCACACGGAGTTCGAGGGCAACGCCTACATCCTGTCCAAGGACGAGGGCGGCCGCCACACGCCGTTCTTCAACAACTACCGCCCGCAGTTCTACTTCCGTACCACGGACGTTACGGGCGTTGTGACCCTCCCCGAGGGCACCGAGATGGTCATGCCCGGTGACAACACCGAGATGTCCGTCACGCTGATCCAGCCGGTCGCCATGGATGTCGGCCTGCGTTTCGCAATCCGTGAGGGCGGTCGTACCGTCGGAGCCGGTCGCGTCACGAAGATCATCAAGTGATCTAGCTTCACCCAGCTCTACGAAAGCGGCACCCACCTTTTGGTGGGTGCCGCTTTTGCGTGTGCACGCGACCTCCTCAATGTGCGGCCTCCCTTGTGTGGCCCTCCCGTTGGACGGCCCTCCCGTCGGGATTAATGTGGGTTTCAGTCGCTCAGACTGCAACAAAGTCGCATTGATCCGGCGGGTAGAGGGGAGTACACGACCGAAAAATGGGACGCATCGGACGCGGCTGTCCCGTAACGTCGCTGCGGTGCTACTGACCGTGACTGCAAATGCCACAACCGATTTCCCGGACGCCTCCGATATCGGGTATTTGTTGCACAAGCACCCCGATCGCGTACAGACCCGCAATCTGCCCATGGGTCAGACCACGGTGTTGTATCCCGAGGTCTCGGCAGAGCGGACAACCCTTGCAGTACTGCTCGACGCCACAGACGGCAAGAGTCCGGCTGCATCAGGGCTTGCTGTGGCGTTGTCTCGCCTGTTCAAGCAGACGCTGGCAGGCGTCTGTACCACAAGACCCGAATTGGTCTCTGCAGCAATCGATTTGATCGTCACGATGCCGGCCGCGCCGTCGCGCGGTGCGACTGATCTTGCGCCTCGACTGTTCGGTCCCCTCGGATGGAATGTCGAGGCCACCCCGATCCCACTGGATTCGACGCAGCCGAACTGGGGCGACTCCGAATACGTGGATCTGGTACTCACCGGCACCTTTGCTCTGTCGGCTGCGCTGCGGCACCTGTACGTACTGCTGCCAGTGCTCGACGACACCAAGCACTATTGGGTCGGTGAGGACGAGGCGGACAAACTCGTTCGGGCAGCAGGGGATTGGCTCGGTGATCACCCGGAGTCGTCGTTGATCGCCTCCCGGTATCTGGCGCACCGTCGGGAGCTCGTCGAGTCCGCACTGGATCGTCTGGTCCCGGATGCCCCCGAAGAGGTTGTCATCCCACGGGATCCGACGTTGGCCGAGCAACGACTACATGCGGTGCTGGCTGCACTCGATGCTGCCGGTGCGAAGTCGGTCATCGACATGGGGTGCGGCGAGGGTCGCCTGTTGCGTGAGTTGCTTGCGCACAACACAATCGAGCGGATACTCGGTGCCGACGTGAGTGATCGTGCGCTGGCGAAGGCGCAGCGCAGGCTCCGGCTCGACGAGATGTCGGATCGGCAGCGTGGACGCATCGAACTGCTCCAGTCGTCGGCGACCTATCGCGACGTGCGGTTGCAGGGATTCGACGCGATGGTGCTCATGGAGGTCATCGAGCACATCGACCTCGAACGCCTTCCGGCGTTGGTGCGCTCGGTCTTTCGAGAGGCCCGTCCGAGGACGGTGCTCGTCACCACGCCGAACTCGGAATACAACGTGCTGTACCCGGGCCTCGACGCCGGGGCCTTTCGGCACGTCGATCACCGATTCGAGTTCACCCGTGCCCAATTCGAGCAGTGGGCAACGTCGGTGGCGGACGCACACGCCTACACCGTTCGCTTCGACCGCATCGGACCCGTCGACGACGTGCTCGGCAGCCCTACCCAGATCGCGCTATTCACCAGAGAGGAGCAGTCCCAGTGAGTACCTACGAGATTCCGGACCTGTCCCTCGTCGTCCTCGTCGGCATCAGTGGATCGGGGAAGTCCTCCTTCGCTGCAGACCGGTTCGGCCCGTACGAAACCGTGTCGAGTGATGCCTGTCGAGGGATGGTCAGCAACGACCCCAACCTGCAGAGCGCCACGAAGGACGCGTTCGCGCTCCTGGAATTTCTCGTCGCAACCAGGCTGCGGGCCGGTCTGCTCACCGTCGTCGACGCCACCAACGTGCAACCGGCGGCTCGCAAGGCCCTGATCGCCTTGGCTCGTGAGCACGATGTCCTGCCGGTTGCCGTGGTGCTCGACGTGCCGGAACCGGTCTGCGCACAGCGCAACGCGGACCGCAGCGACAGGACGTTCGGCCGAGACGTGCTGCGCCGCCAGCAGTCCCAGTTGCAGCGCTCGATGCGAGGGCTGTCCAAAGAAGGCTTTCGCTCGGTTCATGTCCTCGACGGTGTCGACGCGGTGGCGTCGGCGACGTTCGTTCGTACCCCGCTGCGTAGCGACCGCCGGGAGCTTTCCGGGCCTTTCGATGTGATCGGCGACATTCACGGATGTCTGTCGGAGCTCGAAAGCCTGCTCACGACTTTGGGTTACACGCTCGAGCGCGACGCAGACGGTAGGGCAGTCGGTGCAACGCCGCCGGAGGGTCGAACGGCGGTGTTCGTCGGGGACTACGTCGACCGTGGGCCGGATTCGGTCGGTGTGCTGCGGCTCGTGATGGGGATGGTGGCAAACGGCGCAGCACTGGCAGTTCCGGGCAATCACGAGAACAAGCTCGTCAAGGCGCTGCGAGGTCGGAAAGTCACTGCCTCACACGGTTCGGCCGAGACACTCGAGCAGCTCGACGGCGAGACCGACGAGTTCCGCCGCGAGGTGCTCGAATTCTGTGATGGTCTCGTCGCACACCTGGTGCTCGACGGCGGAAGACTCGTCGTTTCGCACGCGGGGTTGATCGAGAAGTACCACAACCGCGCGTCGGGCCGAGTGCGCAGCTTCGCCCTGTACGGCGACACCACCGGCGAGACCGACGAATTCGGGCTGCCGGTGAGGTATCCGTGGGCTCAGGACTATCGCGGGTCGGCGACTGTGCTGTACGGACACACTCCCGTGCCGGAGGTGCAGTGGGAGAACAACACTGCGTGTCTGGACACGGGGTGTGTCTTCGGCGGCAAGTTGACGGCGCTGCGGTATCCGGAGCGTGAGGTCGTCTCGGTGCCGGCGGAGCAGGTCTGGTACGAGCCGACCCGGCCGCTGGGCGGGTTCGTTCGGGAGTCGTCGTCGCTGGATCTGTCGGACGTCATCGGACCGACCGGAGTGGAGACTGCGCTGCGTGGGCGTGTGTCGATTCGGCCGGAGAATGCCGCGGGCGCATTGGAAGTGATGAGCCGGTTCGCCTTGGCTCCGCAGTGGCTGCACTACCTTCCGCAGACGATGGCACCGAGTCGTACCTCGGAACGAGAGGGTTATCTCGAGTACCCGACGGAGGCATTCGACGCGTATCGGGCGCTCGGTGCGTCGACGGTGATCTGCGAGGAGAAGCACATGGGCTCGCGGGTGGTCGTCGTGGTGTGTCGCGATGCCGACACCGGTCGGGCGAAGTTCGACGCTCCCGACGGTGTCCTCGGCACCGCGTACACGCGGACCGGTCGGCCGGTGTTCGACGAGACCGTGACCGGGGTGCTGATCGCTGGGGTGGCCGACGCTCTGGAGGGGGCCGGCGTGTGGGACGAATTGTCCTCGCACTGGCTGGTTCTCGACTGCGAACTGATGCCGTGGTCCGCCAAGGCGGAGGGCCTGATCAAGTCCGAGTATGCGGCACCTGCGGCCGTGTCCCGGGCGAATCTCGAGGCCGAGGAGTCGGTGCTCGCTCGGGCGGCCTCGCGCGGCCTGGCCGTGTCCGAACTGCAGGAACGGAACGTGAGTCGGCAGCGCAACCTCGCCGAGTTCACTGCTGCGTATCGGCGGTACAGCTGGCCGACGGATGGACTGGCAGGCGTCAGCCTCGCCCCGTTCCAGCTGTTGGCCTCCGACGCAGGCACGTATGCGGACCGCCCGCACGAATGGCACCTTGCACTGGCCGATCGACTGGTGGCCACTGCGCCGAAGCTGTTCACGACGACACGTCGAATCGAGGTCGATCTGGCATCGTCGGATTCGGTTGCGGCAGGGGAGAGATGGTGGGAGGAGTTGACGGCACAGGGCGGTGAGGGAATGGTCGTCAAACCGGCGGCCAACATGCCGCGCGGAAAGATGCAGCCCGGCATGAAGGTTCGTGGCCGGGAGTACCTGCGGCTGATCTACGGTGCGGATTACACCGACCCGAATCGACTCACTGCACTGCGTAACCGAAACGTGGGACACAAGCAGTCGATGGCTCTGCGCGAATACGCGTTAGGAATGGAGGCACTGGACAGATCGATTCGCGGTGAGCCGCTCTTTTCCATCCACCAGGCCGTGTTCGCGGTACTCGCTCTGGAATCGGAGCCGGTGGACCCGCGGTTGTAGGTGCCTGCGGCGTTAGTATGAGGCGATGACCATCAGACTCGTTGTATCCGTGGAGACGAAGGCCGGTCTCGGCGAACGCCAGGTTCAGGCGTTCGCCGAGTTGGCACCACTGGTTCGAGCGGAATCGGGTTGTCTCCAGTACGACCTGCACCGAGTCGTCGGCACCGAGGATGAATTTGTGATCCTCGAACACTGGGAGTCAGCGGAGGCCTTAGCAGGCCACGACGATGCGCCGCACATGGTCGAGGCGGATGCCGCTAACAAACAGTTTCGGGCGGGACCTGCTCGAGTGCTGATCATCGAAGGCGCAGCAGTCCGTTAGACCGCGAGTGCTGCGCCCGCCCCGGCTGGGATCAATGTGGATTTCAGTCACTCAGAATGCAACAAAGGCGCATTGATCCGAACGGGGGAGGGCTACGGCACTAGTTTCGGGGCGACGAAAACGGAGTGATTCCGGCACCGATGGGTGCGGCAATTGCCGCGGTCACCGCTATGGATGCCCAGAAGGTGGTCTCCGAATGCCACCGGGACAGAGAGGGGCATTCCGCCGGACCATCGCTCGAATCTGCTACGCGTCGATGCCGTCATGGATCCACCGTAACGTGACGTCAGGTCCGTTTGTCGATGTGCAGTTGGACGCGTGTCGCCACGTCCGCGCCGCCAAGCGACCGCGCCACGAACGCGGCGCGGGACTCAGCTTCGGCGGTGAAGCCGACGACGTCGAAATCGGCTGCAGCATAGACCAATACGGTGATGGTGGGCATACCTCGGTCGTCGATGGCAGTTCCCCTGGCCCGTCTTACGCCAGGGAACTGCGCCAACTCCGCGGCCACGCCCGACGCGATCGCACTCAGGTCCACATGCGCCGAGAAGTGTGGCTCCTCGATAACGCTCGCCGTTCCGGTCGTGCGTGGTGAGAAGTTGCCGATCAACAACACCAGCGCCGCGACGACGGCCACCGCGACGACGATTGCCAGAGTCGGTACCCACCAACCCTGCTGCGGCAGTTCGGCAATACGAGCACGCTCGAAGCGAGAGAGCGTCTCCCGTGCCCACGGAACGTCGTACTGCCACGCAAGTGCGATTCCGCCACCGGCGAGCAGAGCGGCTCCCGCGATGACGGCAACGACTCGATCCAGTCCGGCGACAAAGGTTTTCACTACGACACCCGTGTCGGTTGCGACACCGAGTGCTGCACCGTCAGACGCCGCCCACCCGCGGCGACGGACAGTAACGGACCGAGGGCAGCGCGCACGGCAGCGTCGGCAGTGTCCGGAGAAACAGCTCGATCTCGCTGCACCCGGACCTCGATCTTCCTGCGTGTGACGACGGTATGCGCGTCCACGACTCCGCGGGTGGACTGCGCTGCAGCACTGCACAATCGAGCGATGTCGGTCGGCGTGGCCCAGACGGTGGGTGTCGGGCCGCCCAATCCCGAATGAGTTCTCGTCCGAGGTTTGACGCCCGGAAAGACGAAGAGTGCACCGACGACGATCGATCCGACGGCGGGCGCGATCAACCACCCCTGCCAGTGCAGTTGCGAAACCCAGTGCACGGCATCGGCAATCCATGGACTGCCGACGATGTGTCCCTGAGCGATGAAGAATTCGCGGCCGGCTACGAACGCCACGGCGAGGAGGGCGAACCCGAACACCAGCGCCACCGGCATCGCCGCGGGACCGGCCGTGGGTGGTCGAGGTGAAACCACCGCAGCAGCAACATCATCGGTGGCAACGTCGGGCCCGCGCGCCGAACGGTCCAGCGCGGTATCCGACACCAGCACGTTCACCCGATGCACGTGCACGCCGGTCATCGTCGCCAGTGCGGCCTCGACGGTGCGGTGAACCGACTCGGTCACGTCGGTGATCTGCGAGGGCCAGCGCACTCCGATGTAGAGGTTGACCGAGACGGTGTCCTCTCCGAGGGTGACGTCGGCTCGGGGAAGTTCGCGGCCGGTCAAACGCGACATGCCGCCGGTGGTGCGGGTGACCCGAGGGTCCTTCGATGCCGCCGCGATGGCCGTTCTCGACAGCGCACGGTGTTTGATCTCCAGACTTCCGCGCGACTCGTCGTGGGCACTGTGGTGTTGCACTCCACAACTGTAGTGACGCGGTGCACCTCGGCCGGATCGGCGGCGCAATTCTTCCTGGCATACTGCGGTTGTGTCGGAAATCGTTCGGGTGACCACGTCGGATATTGCCTCGGCCGAGGCGTTGCTGGAGCCGGTCATGCGCCGGACGCCGGTGGTCGCGTCACGGATTCTGTCCGACCTGACCGGTCACGAGGTGCGCCTCAAATGCGAGAACCTGCAGCGCACCGGATCGTTCAAGCCGCGCGGGGCGTACAACCGCATCGCCAGGCTCGACGCCGACCAGCGAGCCCGAGGCGTGGTGGCGGCCAGCGCAGGCAACCACGCTCAAGGTGTCGCGTGGGCCGCGTCGCAGGTGGGGATCACCTCGACGGTGTTCATGCCGGTCGGAGTGTCGCTGCCCAAACTCGTCGCCACCAAGGCGTACGGCGCGACGGTTCATCTGGTGGGCAATACCGTCGACGAGGCTCTGACGTCGGCACGGGAATTCGCCGACCGTACCGGTGCCACGCTCATCCACCCGTTCGATCATCTCGATATCGTGGCCGGGCAGGCGACGCTCGGAACCGAACTGCTGCAGCAGATGCCGGACGTCGGCACCATCGTGATTCCCACCGGCGGCGGGGGACTGTTGGCGGGTGTCGCCGCTGCGGTGAAGCTGACGAGACCGGACGTCAGGGTTATCGGCGTGCAGGCCGAGGGCGCGGCCGCGTGGCCGGCGTCGTTGGAGGCGGGCCACCCGATCGCGCTGACGTCGATGTCGACGATGGCCGACGGCATCGCCGTCGGTCTCCCCGGATCGGTGCCGTTCGATCACGTGCAGGGCTGGGTCGACGACGTCGTCACCGTCAGTGAGGACGCGCTGTCGCGCGCCTTGGTGCTGTGTATCGAGCGAGCGAAGCTCATCGTCGAACCGGCGGGTGCCGCTGCGGTGGCAGCGCTCATGACGCACTCGGCCGAGGAATTGGGTCTGACGGGGTCGGTGTGCGCGGTGCTGTCGGGCGGAAACATCGATCCACTGCTACTCACTCATGTCATCACCCACGGGCTTCGGGCCGGTGGACGTTATCTGGCCGTGCGGGTGACGATTTCGGATAAGCCCGGCGGACTCACCGGCGTCCTGGGGGTCGTGCGCGACGCCGGTGCGAGTGTCGTCGACGTCGTGCATTCCCGCACCGGCGGACGTCTGGGTCTCGAGGAAGTCGACGTCATGTTGACCGTCGAGACCCGCGGACCCGATCACCGCGGCACGGTTCTCGACGCCCTGGGCGCAGCGGGATATGCGGTGCAGGTCGAGAACTGACGGCCGGGTTCACACAGGTCGCACTGGTACCTTGATCAGCGACCTGGACCAGGACATCGGTGGGAGAAGTTTGCATGGCACGGCTCGTCGCGATCGTTTCCGCACTGGTGGGAATCCTGCTGACGATCTCGATACCGCTGTTGCCGATCGAACAACAACAGTCGTCGTTGACCTGGCCGCAGAGCGAGACCGTCGGCAATGTCGAGGCTCCGCTCGTCGGCTACACCCCGATCAGCGTCGACGCGACCGTCCCGTGTGCGGCCGCGGCTGATCTCTCCGACGGCGGCCTGTTGCTGTCCACCTCGCCCAAGGGATCGCCCGACGCCTATCGCTATGGTCTTGTCGCCGAGGTGACCGGCGGCGAGGCGTCGCAACTGAAGGTGACGCTGCGCGATTCGGTTCTGCTCGAGAAGCCGGTCGCGGAACTGAGCCCATCGACCGCGGGCGACTGCTCGCTGACGATCACCTCGAACGGCACCGCGACCACTGTCGGACTGACCGGTGACGACACCGTCTCCCGCGAGGGCGACGTGCGGCCCCAGCTGGTCGGAGTGTTCAGTGATCTGCAGGGCAACGTTCCCGGTCTGCAGCTGCAGGCCGAGCTGGACAGTAGGTTTTCTTCCACGCCCAGCGCGCTCAAGTGGTTCGCGATGATCGTCGGAGTGCTCACCGCGGGAATCTCGTTGGTGGCCCTGCACCGCCTCGACCTGTCCGATGGCCGCCGCGCCCGCCGGTTCCTGCCGCGTCGCTGGTGGAGCTTCGGGCCGGCCGACGCGGTGGTGATCGGGACGCTGCTGGTGTGGCACGTCATCGGCGCGAACACCTCCGACGACGGCTATCAACTGGGCATGGCACGCACGGCCGACCACGCCGGATACATGGCCAACTACTTCCGTTACTTCGGGGTGCCCGAAACACCGTTCGGCACACCGTTGTACGACATGTTCACCCTCCTCTCGCACGTGTCGACGGCCAGTGTGTGGATGCGGATCCCGACGCTGATCTGCGGCGTCGTCGTCTGGCTCGTCCTCAGTCGTGAGGTGATCCCGCGGTTCGGTGCCGCTGCCCGCGCGTCGAAAACTGCGTTGTGGACCGGCGGGCTGGTGATGCTGGCGTTCTGGTTGCCGTACAACAACGGTCTGCGCCCGGAGCCGTTCGTGGCTCTGGGCGTGTTGCTGACGTGGTGTTCGGTGGAGCGGTCCATCGCGACACGGCGACTGCTGCCTGCGGCAGCGGCGATTCTGATCGCCGCGTTGACTGTCACGTGCGCACCGTCGGGCTTCATCTGTTTCGCGCCACTGATTGCCGGTGCCCGGCCGGTGATTCAGATCGTCGTCGGCCGCGCCCGCGCGTTCGGCACCACTACACTCGGCGCGGCAACACTGCTCGCCCCGCTGGTGGCGTCGGGCACGGTGGTACTCGTCTTCGCGTTCGGAAATCAGACCGTGGCCGGGATGCTCGAGATGCAGCGGGTGCACACTGCGGCCGGGCCGAGCCAGGCGTGGTTCGAGGAGTACCTGCGCTACCAGTGGCTGATGAACATGGACATCGACGGCTCGCTGGCGCGCCGCTTCGGGGTGTTCGTCATGGTCGTCTCGCTGATCGCGGTGGTGATCGCGATGCTGCGCAAGGGCGGCAAGATTCCCGGCACCGCCACCGGGCCCGCTCGACGCATCGTCGGCATCACCGTCGGGGCCATGGCATTGATGATGATCACCCCCACCAAGTGGACGCATCACTTCGGCGTGTTCGCCGGGCTCGCGGCCTCGGTTGCGGTGCTCGCGGCCGTGGCGACCGGCGCAGC
Source organism: Rhodococcus sp. NPDC077669 (assembly GCF_040686915.1). Lineage (NCBI taxonomy): Bacteria > Bacillati > Actinomycetota > Actinomycetes > Mycobacteriales > Nocardiaceae > Rhodococcus > Rhodococcus sp. NPDC077669. Next base: position 97,421 of record NZ_JBFBMD010000012.1, read on the forward strand.
GGTGCTCCGTTCGCGGCGCAACCGGTTGCTGTTCGCGGCGGCCGTGTCGTTCCTGACGGCGGTCGCCTTCACCGGAACCAACGGCTACTGGTACGTCTCGGCGTGGGGAGTTCCGTTCTGGGACAAGCCGATTCTGGTGGCCGGTCTCGGCGTCTCGACGATGTTCCTCGGCCTGACGGTACTGCTGTTGCTCGCCGCCGTGTGGTTCCATCTGCGTGCGCCGTACGTCCGCGCCGACAAGCCGATGGCGCGATGGTGGTCGGTGCCACCGATCGCCGTGGCCGCAGGTCTGATGGTGCTGCTGGCCGTGGCATCGATGGCCAAGGGTGCGGTGGCTCAGTGGCCGTCGTACTCGGTCGCGAAATCGAACCTGTCGGCGCTGGCCGGCAACACGTGTGGACTTGCGAACGACGTGCTGCTCGAGACGAACCCCAATGCCGATGTGCTGCAACCGGTCAGCGGCGACGCCTTCGCTGCTCTCGGGGCCGAGAACGACGGTTTCACCCCGGACGGGGTTGCGCGGGACCTCACCGCAGACAAGGAATCCTCGGCGTCGGGCACCTCGAACACCGTCGACACCGAGGATCAGCAACAGCCGACGTCGACCACCGGAGCCGGAACCGGGGGCAGTGCACTGCCGTACGGCCTCGACCCTGCGACCGTGCCGGTACTGGGGTCGTTCGGATCGGACACTCCCGCCACCCTGACCACCGGCTGGTACGCGCTGCCCGCCGATCCCGGTCAGCTCGTCTCCATTGCCGCGGCCGGACGCATCCGCTCGGTGAACTCCGACGGCATCGTCACCTACGGCCAGAACCTCGAACTCGAGTACGGAGTGGACGGCCGGGCGCAGGGGCGGGTGACGCCCATCGACATCGGCCCGACGCCGTCGTGGCGCAACCTGCGGGTGCCGATGGACCTGATTCCCGCCGGCAGCAACATGATTCGTTTGGTATTGAGTGACACCGACCGCGACCCCGACCAGTGGCTCGCGGTCACCCCGCCGCGGGTGCCGCGTACCCAGACGTTGAACGAGGTCGTCGGTCGCGAGAATCCCGTGCTGCTGGACTGGGAGGTGGGCTTCAACTTTCCGTGTCAGCATCCGTTCGATCACCGACTCGGGGTTGCCGAAGTTCCGCAGTACCGGGTGTTGCCGGACCGCAGCGGTGCCGTCATCACCAACGCATGGCAGGACCATTTCGGCGGCGGCCCGCTCGGATGGATCGATGTCGTTGCCTCGGCCCGCACCATCCCGTCGTACCTGGACGGGGACTGGGATCGTGACTGGGGATCGATCGAGCAGTACACACCGTACGACCGATCGGCTGAGCCGGCGAAGATCACAGCAACCGAGATCCAGCGTTCCGGCCTGTGGACGCCCGGTCCCATCAAAACCGGTTAATCTCTACGCGTTCGGAAGTCCTTATACCGACAGTGGAAGAAACGGGGAGAGGGCCATGGCGAACGCTATAGAAGTAGAGAACCTGGTACTTCGGTACGGGAAGAACGTCGCGCTCGACGGGATCGATTTCACGGTTCCCGAGGGCACGGTGCTCGGTGTGCTCGGCCCCAACGGTGCGGGCAAGACGACGGCGGTGCGGATCCTGGCCACTCTGCTGCAGGCAACGTCCGGTTCGGCGCGGGTGTTCGGGCTCGATGTGGCCAAGCAGGCCAACGAGGTTCGGGGAACTATCGGCCTGACCGGTCAGTTCGCGGCTGTGGACGAGTATCTGACCGGGTACGAAAATCTGGAGATGGTCGGCAGACTGTTCGGGCTGCGCAAGGCCGAGGCCAGGAAACGCGCCGACGAGCTGCTGAGCAGATTCGACCTGGAATATGCACGCGACCGCACCGCCAAGCAGTACTCCGGAGGTATGCGTCGCCGACTCGACATCGCGGCCAGTCTGATCGGCAGGCCACGGGTGGTGTTCCTCGACGAACCCACCACCGGTCTCGACCCCCGCAGCCGAATCACGATGTGGGAGTTCATCGCAGATCTCGTCCGTGACGGAACGACGATCCTGTTGACGACGCAGTACCTCGAGGAGGCGGACCGGCTCGCCGATTCGATCATCGTGCTCAACAAGGGCAAGATCATCGCGCGCGGCACCGCCGACGAGCTGAAGGCCCAAACGGGCGGCGAGCGAATCGAATTCGTGCTCACGGACCGATCTCAGGCCGATCGTGCCAAGGAGATCCTGACCCCGATCGGCGTCGAGCCGCCCACCCTGGACGAACAGGTGGGACGGATCGTCATGCCGGTCAACGGTGGATCGAAGGATCTGTCCACGGCGTTGAGTCATCTGGAAGCTGCAGGGATCGGGGTGGTCGACGTCGGTCTGCGACGGCCGAACCTCGACGATGTGTTCCTGTCTCTGACCGGTCAGACCACCGGCGAGCCCGAGGCTGCGGAGGAAGAGAAATGAGCAACGTTCTCCTGGATTCGGCGATCATCACCAAGCGAAACCTGATCAAGCTCAAGCGAGTTCCCGATCTGCTGTTCTTCGCAACGCTGTCACCGATCATGTTCGTGCTGTTGTTCGCCTATGTCTTCGGCAGTGCCATCGACGTACCCGGTATCGACTACAAGAGCTTCCTGATGGGCGGCATCTTCGTTCAGACGATGATCTTCGGTGCGTCCATCACCGGATCCTCACTGGCCGAGGATCTGCAGAAGGGCGTCATGGATCGCTTCCGGTCGCTGCCGATGGCGCGATCTGCCGTCGTCATCGGGCGGACGGCCGCCGACGTCGGCAACAACGTCGTCACCATCACGATCATGTCCATCACCGGACTCATCGTGGGCTGGCGCATCACGTCGTCGTTCTTCGACGCTCTGCTCGGTTACGTGCTGTTGCTGTTGTTCGCGTACTCGATTTCGTGGGTGATGGCGCTGGTAGGACTGATCGTGCGCTCCCCGGAGATCTTCAACAACGCGTCGTTCATCGTGATCTTCCCGCTCACGTTCATCGCGAACACCTTCGTGCCGATCGACAACTTCCCGAGCGTGCTCAAGACCATCGCGGAATGGAACCCCATCTCGTCGGTGACCCTGGCCGTGCGTGAGCAGTTCGGCAACACCAATCCGATGGCCCCACCGCCCGAGGTGTGGCCGTTGCAGAACCCGGTTCTTTACACGTTGATCTGGGTCGTGGTGATGCTCGTGGTGTTCGTGCCGCTGTCGGTCCGCAAGTACCAGAAGACGATGACTGCCTGAGATCGTCCGAAACGACAACACCCCCGGCCGCTGAGCGACCGGGGGTGTTGTTCGAGAAAGGGCTCGAATCAGGTGTGGTACGGCTCTGCGCTGACCAGCGTGACCTTCATGGTCTTGCCGTTGGGCAGGGTGTACTCGCGGGTGTCGCCGACCTTCGCGTCGATGAGCGATCCACCCAGCGGGGACGCGGGGGAGTACACCTCGAGCTTGCTGTCGCGGGCACCCTCTTCGCGGGTGGCGATCAGGAAGGTCTCGGTGTCGGACTCGTCGCCGTCGTAGTAGACCTTCACGACGGATCCGGGCAGAGCCACGCCCGACTGGGTGGGCGCCTCGCCGACCTTCGCGTTGTTGAGCAGTTCCTGCAGCTGACGAATGCGTGCTTCCTGCTGGCCCTGCTCCTCGCGCGCAGCGTGGTAGCCGCCGTTCTCCTTCAGATCGCCCTCTTCGCGACGCTCGTTGATCTCGGCGGCGATGACGGGGCGATTGGAAATGAGCTGGTCGAGTTCGCTCTTGAGCCTGTCGTGTGATTCCTGGGTAAGCCAGGTCACCTGGGTCTCGGTCATCTCGATCACTCCCTCGTAGTCGGAATCTCGAGTTCGATTCCGGTTTCTAGGCGGTAGGGCACGCAACGAAGAGGGGACTCCAATGGATGGATCCCCTTGGTCGGCCCGCATCCTGGAGCCGTCGACATCGTTGACGCAGGTAACCCTGCCCGCAATGCAGCAATACACGGCACCTGTGCGGCAGCCGTGTACGACCCGAGCTTACCACGAACAGGCTCTTCGCCTATCGGGCTCGTAAATACTCGGGAACATCGAGGCTGCAGCCGTACACGTCTCCGACGGCGGGTGGGGACGACGTCGTCACGTCGGTGGTGAGCTCCACCGTGGTCGAGGAGGACTCCGGTGGGATGTACACCTCGCGCCGTCCCGTCTCGGAACCGTCGCGAGAACGAGCGCGGACGATGCACACCGCCGGCTGCTCCGGGTTCTCTCGGGTGACGCTGAATCGGATCGACATCGTGCTCTCGTCGACGATGTCGAACGAAAGCTGGCTGCCTTCGACGGGCTTGACCGAGAATTTCGTGTACGCGTAGTAGGCCACGCCGAGCCCGACCAGCAGGACCAGTGCCACCAGTGCGATCTTCGTCGCACGTTTCGGAGCTCGCCGAATGCCGCTCGGACCGGAACCCGACGGGTATCTACCTGCGGGAAGTGCGTTGGTCATGTCAGCTCTCGGAGTGAAATCGGGGGTGCCGCTGGGGGCATGTCGGCGTCAGGTGGAACTATAGGGCAGGCAAGAACAAGGCGAATCCGAGGTGAGGAAGAACGTGTCCGGACTGCGGCTCATGGCAGTGCATGCCCATCCCGACGACGAGTCCAGCAAAGGTGCTGCGACCACGGCCCGCTATGCGGCCGAAGGGCACGACGTTCTGGTCGTCACGCTCACCGGCGGCGAGCGAGGGGACATCCTCAATCCGGCGATGGACATTCCGGGCGTCCACCAACGGATCAGGGAGGTTCGACGCGAGGAGATGGCCGAGGCCGCGCGCATCCTCGGGGTACAGCAGACGTGGCTCGGATTCGAGGACTCGGGACTCCCCGAGGGCGATCCGCTGCCGCCGCTGCCCGAGGGCTGCTTCGCGCTGGTGCCTTTGGAGGTGTCCACCGAGGCGTTGGTGAAGGTGGTTCGAGACTTCAAGCCCCACGTCATCACCACCTACGACGAACGCGGTGGCTACCCGCATCCCGATCACATCCGCTGCCACGAGGTCTCGATGGCCGCGTGGGAGGCCGCGGGCGATCCCGAGCGTTTCCCCGATGCGGGTGAGCCGTGGACTCCGCTCAAGCTCTACTACTCGCACGGTTTCCTGCGTAAGCGCATGCAGCTCTTCCACGACTGGTTCATCGATCGCGGCGAGGAGAGCCCGTTCGTCGACTGGCTGAAGCGGTGGGACGGTCAGCGCGACGAGATCATGGAGCGCATCACCACGCAGGTCGACGTGGGTACCTGGTTCGAGCAGCGCGACGACGCACTGCGAGCCCATGCGACGCAGATCGATCCCAACGGAGCGTTCTTCGCGGTGCCGGTGGACGTCCAACGCAAGTTGTGGCCCACCGAGGAGTTCGAGCTCGCCCGCACCCGCGTGACCACGTCACTGCCCGAGACCGACCTGTTCGCGGGAATAGAAGAGACCGAACAATGATCGTGTCGATCCTCGCCCAGCAGCCCACGGGGCCCGAGTTCGGCAAGTCGTCGCCGATCGGTCTGGTGATCCTCGTTGCGTTGCTGGTCGGAACGGCGCTGCTGATCTGGTCCATGAACAAGAAGATCAAGCGTCTGCCCGCGACGTTCGAGAAAGAAGATCCCACGCTGGATCAGGCGCTCGACGAGGGCACCGATCGTGGGGGCATCACGCCGAGCCCACAACCGGACACCAGCCGTCCGAAACCTGCTGTCTCCGACAAACCCGCTGTCTCCGACGAACCCTGATGCTCGACGCGAACACGCTGGGCGAATCCACCAGTCCGTATCTGCGTCAGCACGCCGACAATCCGGTGCACTGGCAGCAGTGGGGACCGCAGGCACTGCAGTCCGCGCGTGATCGCGACGTCCCGATCCTGTTGTCCATCGGGTACTCGGCGTGCCACTGGTGTCATGTCATGGCACACGAATCGTTCGAGGACGAGGCCACCGCGGCCCTGATGAACGAGCACTTCGTGTGCATCAAGGTCGATCGGGAAGAACGCCCCGACCTCGATGCGGTGTACATGAACGCCACTGTCGCGATGACCGGTCAGGGCGGTTGGCCGATGACCTGTTTCCTCACACCCGAGACCGAACCTTTCTACTGCGGGACGTACTACCCACCGGCCCCGCGCCAGGGGATGCCCTCCTTCGAACAATTACTGACCGCAATCGCCGATACCTGGTCCACCCGGCGACAGGAGGTGTTCGACGCGTCCGCGGCCATCGTCACCGAACTGCGCAAACAGAGCTCCGGAATTCCGGCCGGCGGACGATCGCTGGACGCCGATTTTCTGGCCGCGTCCGTCGCGGCGGTCTGCGCCGACGAGGACACCACCTACGGCGGCTTCGGCCGGGCACCGAAGTTTCCACCGGGTGCACTGCTCGAGGGTCTGCTCCGGCACTACGAGCGCACCGGCAACGGTGAGGTACTCGACGTGGTTCGACGTACCGCGGCGGCAATGGCGCGCGGCGGCATGTACGACCAACTCGCCGGCGGCTTCGCACGGTATTCGGTCGACGCCGAATGGATCGTCCCGCACTTCGAGAAGATGCTCTACGACAATGCGCTGCTGCTGCGGTTCTACGCGCACGCCGCCCGGGTCGACGACGATCCGCTGGTGCGTCGGGTGGCGTCGGATACAGCAGGATTCATGCTCGGTGAATTGCGGACGGCCAACGGCTGTTTCGCGTCGGCGCTCGATGCCGACACCGAAGGAGTCGAAGGTCTGACCTACGTGTGGACGCCGGAGCAACTGGTCGACACCCTCGGTTTCGAAGACGGTGTATGGGCTGCGGGTCTGTTCGCGGTGAACTCCGCCGGCACGTTCGAGGCCGGTATGTCCGTGCTGCAACTGCCCGCCGAGCCCGAGGACTACGACCGGTTCGCCCGCATAAGGAACGCGTTGTCGGCGGCTCGAGCGTCGCGGCCGCAACCCGGTCGAGACGACAAGGTGGTCACCGCGTGGAACGCACTGGCCATCACCGCGTTGGCCGAGGCCGGAACCGGCGCGAACGAACCGACCTGGGTCGACGCCGCCGTCGAATGCGGCGAGCAACTGTTCGCCACTCACGTCGAATCGGGACGTGTCCGGCGGGCGTCCCTCGGTAGCGCAGTGGGTGAGGCCACCGGAGTGCTCGAGGACTACGCCTGCCTCGCCGTGGCCGCTGCCACGCTGTTCCAGGCCACCGGCGACGCGGTCTGGACCCGGCGGATGACGACGATCCTCGACGCCGCGATCGAGCACTTCGCCGATCCCGACGACGCCGGCAGCTGGTTCGACACCGCCGACGATGCCGAGACCCTGGTGACCCGGCCGCGGGATCCGATCGACGGTGCGACTCCGTCGGGAGCGTCGACGATGGCCGAGGCGCTGCTCACCGCCGCCGCACTCGTCGATCACGAATCGGCCGCACGGTACGCCGAACTGGCCGCTGCTTCGCTCGCGCGAGCAGCGGCCATCCTCGAACGCGCCCCGAGGTCGGGTGGTCACTGGCTGGCCGTGGCCGAGGCAGCAGTGCGCGGCCCGATTCAGATCGCCGTGTCGCTCGCACCGGGCGGTGAGTTGCTCGCCGCCGCGCGGTCGCTGGCGCCCGGAGGTTCCGTGGTGGTCGCAGGCTCCGCAGACTCGTCTGCGCTGCTGACGGGCCGACCGCCCGTCGACGGGCAGGAAACGGCGTACGTGTGTCGCGGATTCGTCTGCGACCGGCCTGTGACGTCGGTCGAGGATCTGGCGGCCGCACTGCGGAAGTGACGTCGCCGACGCGGTGTTCCGAGCCTTCCGACGCGTCGTCAGAACAGGACGAGCCACACTGCCACGAGGTGGCAAATTGCCGCCAACACCGTTGCTGCGTGGAAGAATTCGTGATGGCCGAATGTCGTGGGCCACGGATTCGGCCACTTGGTGGCGTAGAGGATCGCCCCGACGCTGTAGAAGATGCCGCCGACCAACAGCAGCAGGAACGGTGCGAAGCCGACGTGCTCGATCAGGGTGTGAGCGACCGGCACGATGGCCCAGCCGAGCACGAGATACAGCGGTACCCCGACCCAGCGGGGAGCGGTGGGCCACAGCATCTTCAGAGCCACCCCGCAGATCGCTCCGATCCACACGACGATCAACAGAGTTCGTCCCGTCGCGGCCGGCAGACCCAGTACGGCGAACGGGGTGTAGCTACCGGCGATGAACAGGAAGATCATGGAGTGGTCGGCGCGTTTCATCCAGATCTGCGACGCGGTGGTCTTCCAGTGCACGCGGTGATAGGTGGCGCTGACGCCGAACACCCCGCACACGGTGATCGAATAGATACCCGTCGCGAGGCCTGCGCTGACCGACACCAGGCTGAACGCCATCGTGACGAGGGTGATCGCGCACACCACCGCGACGCCGAAGGCGTACAGGTGAATCCAGCCACGCATGCGTGGCTTGACGGGTATCTCGTCCAGTCCGAACATCGTCATGAAAGATGACCTCCCGTTCCGCCGTAGTGAACCTACGCAACCGTAGGTTCGGACGCTACTGTACCGGCCGCCCGCTCGAAGACGTCGGCGTAAGGTGATCCTCCGTGGTGATGAGAGCAGCGGTGACGAAGTAGTGGTGATCATTCCGCAGAAGGTGCGCGGCGTTCTCTACAACGTGTACGAGCGGCGTTTGTTGAGTCAGCTCGAGGGTGTGCAGCACCCGCGGCACGTCGCGGTGATGTGTGACGGCAACCGGCGGTGGGCACGGGAGAACGGGTTCACCGACGTCGCGCACGGCCACCGCATGGGGGCGCTCAAGATCGCCGAGATGCTCGGCTGGTGCGACGCTGCCGGAATCGAGATGGCCACCATCTATCTGCTCTCGACCGAGAATCTCCGACGGGATGCCGACGAACTCGATTCGCTGCTCGACATCATCACCGACGTCGTCGAGGAGATCTGCGGACCCGAGATGAACTGGGGTGTCAAACTCGTCGGCACTCTCGATCTGCTGCCTGCTTCGACCTCACGCCGGCTCAAGGAGGCGGCTGCGCGCACCGAGGGCCGAACCGGAACGCACGTCAACGTCGCCGTCGGATACGGCGGGCGTCAGGAAATCGCCGACGCCGTGCAGTCTCTGGTCACCGAGAAGATCGCCGAGGGCATCACCGGGGACGAGTTGGTGGCCTCCATCAACGTCGACGGTATCGACAGTCACTTGTACACCTCGGGTCAACCCGATCCCGATCTCGTCATCCGCACCTCGGGAGAGCAACGGCTGTCCGGTTTCCTGCTGTGGCAGAGCGCATATTCGGAGATCTGGTTCACCGAGGCCTATTGGCCGGAATTTCGCCGCGTCGACTTCTTGCGCGCACTCCGTGATTTCGCCGCACGACACCGTCGGTTCGGTATCTGACGTGCACGGCTGGACCGTCTGGTCATTCCGCAGGCTCCACTCCAGCTCGTAGCCTGCTACGAACTTCCACTCACGACCTGGACCTACAACTTTCGCAGGCGCAGCCGGTTGATCGCATGGTCGTTGTCCTTGCGTAGCACCATCGTTGCTCGCGGACGAGTCGGAAGAATGTTCTCCACCAGGTTCGGCAGGTTGATCGAATGCCAGAGATCCTCGGCCGCGATCTGCGCGTGATCGTCGGACAGTCCTGCATAGTGATGGAAATGCGAGGACGGGTCGGTGAACGAGGTCTTGCGTAGCGCCAGGAATCGTTTGACGTACCAGCTCTCGATGTCCTCGATCCGAGCGTCGACGTAGATCGAGAAGTCGAACAGATCCGAGACCATCAGCCGAGGTCCGGTCTGGAGTACGTTGAGCCCCTCCACGATCAGGATGTCGGGCTGGCGAACCATGTGGTACTGGCCTTTGACGATGTCGTACGACACGTGCGAATAGACCGGCGCGCCCACCTCTTCGGTTCCGGACTTGACCTCGGTGACGAACCTGAGCAGCTTGCGTCGGTCGTAACTTTCGGGAAAGCCCTTGCGGTGCAGGATCCCTCGGCGCATGAGCTCGGCCGTCGGATACAGGAAACCGTCCGTGGTGACGAGGTCCACGCGGGGATGGTGATCCCACCGGGCCAGGAGTGCTTGCAGCACACGGGCAGTGGTGGATTTACCGACCGCGACGCTGCCCGCTACGCCGATGACGAACGGAACCTGTCGATCGGGATGTTTCTCACCGAGGAACGTGGCCGTTGCCGCGAACAACCGCTGGCGCGCGGCCACCTGGAGATGAATCAGCCGGGCCAGCGGCAGATAGACCTCGGCCACCTCGTCCAGATCGATCTGCTCACCGAGGCCGCGCAGACCGACCAGTTCTTCCTCGGTGAGTACCAGCGGTGTGGATTGACGCAGCGTGCGCCACTGCACACGGTCGAACTCGACGTACGGACTGGACTCGCTCACGCACGCCACCTGAGCATCGGAGCTGCTGAGGATTCGGCGGTGCTCCTGTCGGGCGCGAGTCGCATGGTTCCAGATTGTGCTCGGTGCCTGTCCACCGCGCACGGGCGGGGTCGTTCGCCGTACTAGGGTTCGGATATGGATGCTGCTTCCCTGGTTCGCGAATACCTGTTGCTGGGCCTGAGTTTCGACCGACTCGAAGACGGTTTCGTCGACGCGTACACCGGTGATCCCGAACTGCGTCGAATCACCGAGAACGCCCCGGCGCCGGAGCCGCGTGAGCTCGTCCGTCGAGCGCAGACACTGCGCGCCGAGCTCGGCAACGTCGAACTGACAGCGGAACGCCGGACGTTTCTCGACGTCCACCTGCGGGCGTTGGAATGCTCCGCGCGCAAGTTCGCAGGTGAGAACATCGGCTTCGTCGACGAGGTCCACGCCTACTTCGACGTTCGAATCGCACCGGGGGATCAGGACCAGTACCTGCAGGCGCATCGCAAGATGGACGAGGTGCTCCTCGGACCCGGCTCGCTGAGCGAACGGTTGATCGCCCACCGCCGCGCCGACGTCATTCCAGCGGATCGACTGCAGGACTGCGTCGAGGCGTTCTCGTCCGCATTGCGCGACCGCGTCCGCGCCGAATACTCGTTGCCCGAGAACGAGAAGGTGACGTACGAGGTAGTCGGCGACAAGCCGTGGTCCGGATTCAACTACTACCTCGGCAACTTCCAGTCCACCGTCGCGATCAACTCCGACATCGAACAGCAGATGGCCAACCTGCCCCACCTGATCGCGCACGAGTCCTACCCCGGCCACCACACCGAGCACTGCCGCAAGGAGACGGGTCTCGTCGGCGCAGGACAACTCGAGCAGACGTTGTTCGTGGTCAACACTCCGCAGTGCCTGATGGCCGAGGGGCTCGCCGATCACGCTCTCGGGGCGATCGTCGGCGAAGGCTGGGGTGCGTGGGCGCAGGAAATCTACGCCGACCTCGGACTGCGATTCGACGGCGACAAGGCCGAGCGACTCTCGGCGGCGTCGAGCCAACTGCTGGGGGTTCGCCAGGACGCCGCGCTGTTGCTGCACGATCAGCACAAGAGCGAGGACGATGTGGCCGCCTACCTGGAGCGATGGTCGCTTGCCTCGCCGCAGCGCGCACGGCACAGTCTGCGCTTTCTGTCCTCGCCGCTGTGGCGGGCGTACATCAGCACCTACGTCGAGGGCTACAAGCTTCTCGCCGGCTGGCTGGACCAGGGAGAGACCGCCAGTGAGCGGGCGCAGCTGTTCGGCAGACTGCTCGACGAGCCACTGACACCGGGCGCAGTACGCGTCTCGTAAACTGGCTCAGGTCCGTTGTTTATTGATGCCCCCTTACTCTGCTGTCCCTTGGAGACTCCTGTTATGACTGACGTCAACAACCTGTCACTGGCCGAGCTCGATCCCGAGGTCGCCGCGGCGATGGCAGGTGAACTGGGACGTCAGCGCGACACCCTCGAGATGATCGCCTCGGAGAACTTCGTGCCCCGCGCGGTTCTGCAGGCCCAGGGCAGCGTCCTGACCAACAAGTACGCCGAGGGCTACCCCGGACGCCGCTACTACGGCGGCTGCGAGCACGTCGACATCGTCGAGGACCTCGCCCGCAATCGCGCCAAGGAACTCTTCGGTGCCGAGTTCGCCAACGTGCAGCCGCACGCCGGTGCGCAGGCCAACGCCGCGGTACTGATGGCACTGATCAACCCGGGCGACAAGATCATGGGCCTCGATCTCGCCCACGGCGGCCACCTCACCCACGGCATGAAGCTCAACTTCTCGGGCAAGCTCTACGAGGTCGAGTCCTACGGTGTGTCGAAAGAAGACCACCGGATCGACATGGACGAGGTCCGCAAGCAGGCCATCGCCGCCAAGCCCCAGGTGCTGATCGCCGGCTGGTCGGCCTACCCGCGCCACCAGGACTTCGCTGCGTTCCGCTCCATCGCCGACGAAGTGGGCGCACTGCTCTGGGTCGACATGGCGCACTTCGCCGGACTCGTCGCCGCAGGCGTACACCCCTCACCCGTGCCCTACGCAGACGTCGTGTCCTCGACGGTGCACAAGACCCTCGGCGGACCGCGCTCCGGCATCATCCTCGCCAAGAAGGAATGGGCCAAGAAGCTCAACTCCGCCGTGTTCCCCGGCCAGCAGGGTGGGCCGCTGATGCACGCCATCGCCGCGAAGGCCGTCGCCTTCAAGATCGCTGCGACGCCGGAGTTCAAGGAACGCCAGGAGCGGACCCTTCTCGGCGCGTCGCTGCTCGCCGAGCGTCTCACCGGTGCCGACGTCGCCGACAAGGGCGTCTCCGTCCTCACCGGCGGCACCGACGTGCATCTGGTACTCGTCGACCTGCGCAACTCCGAGCTCGACGGCCAGCAGGCAGAAGACCTGCTGCACGAGGTCGGCATCACCGTCAACCGCAATGCCGTGCCCTTCGACCCACGCCCGCCCATGGTCACCTCCGGCCTGCGCATCGGCACCGGCGCACTCGCCACCCGCGGATTCGGCGAAGCCGAGTTCACCGAGGTCGCCGACATCATCGCAACCGCCCTGGCCACCGGTCAGGCCACCGACGCCCTCAAAGAACGCGTCGTGAAACTGGCACAGAGCAAGCCGCTGTACGAGGGCCTCGAAGACTGGGGATTGCTGGGCTGACCCTGGCTTTCCTGCCCACCCCGGTCGCGTCAATGGACCATTGCAGCGTTCAGACGTTTGCAGTGGTTCATTCACGCTGGCCCCCGGTCGGATCAATGTGGCTATCAGTCGATCTGAGTGCAACAAAGCCACATTGATCCGACGGGGGAGGGCGGTCTCGGCACCGAACGTCCCGCCGACCTGGGGCGAATCGGCTGTAACGCGTTGTTCACCGACACGCCAGACTTCCAGCGCGCCCCCAAGTGATTTCGGCGGTACCGTCGGCAGTAACAGGCAGCGGGGAAGCTGCCTGTGCGGGAGGTTCTGATACGTGACTGAGCTAGTGAGCGCGAGAGGGCCGGTACCCGGTCCTCGTGTCACCTGACACATCGGACCCGACCGGCCGAGCGACAGAGTTTGCGCGGTGCCGCGCAAACGTAGGAGCCCCACGTGACCACTTCACGCTCCGTTTCCGCCCCTCTTCGGACATTCGTGCTCGATACCTCGGTCCTGCTGTCGGATCCGTGGGCAGTCATCCGGTTCGCCGAGCACAATGTGGTACTTCCGTTGATCGTGATCAGCGAGTTGGAGGGCAAACGCCACCATCACGAACTGGGATGGTTCGCGCGGGAATCCTTGCGCATGCTCGACGACCTTCGCGTAGAATTCGGCCGACTCGATCAGCCGGTCCCCATCGGAACGTCCGGCGGCACACTGCAAGTCGAGCTCAATCACACCGATCCGTCGGTGCTTCCCGTCGGGTTCCGTACCGACTCCAACGATTCTCGAATCCTCGCCTGCGCCCTGAATCTGGCGGCCGAGGGCAAAGATGTGGTGTTGGTCAGCAAAGATATCCCGCTGCGCGTCAAGGCCGGTGCTGTCGGGCTTCCCGCCGACGAGTACCACGCTCACGACGTCGTGCCGTCCGGATGGACCGGTATGACGGAGCTCGAGGTGCCCTCCGATGCCGTGGACACCCTGTTCAACGACGGCGTCATCGATCTCGTCGAGGCCCGAGACCTGCCGTGTCACACCGGAGTTCGACTGCTTGCCGGACGGCAGAGCGCACTGGGGCGCGTCACGCCCGACAAGCAGCTTCAGCTCGTGCGCGGCGAGCGTGAGGCGTTCGGCCTGCACGGTCGTTCGGCGGAACAGCGTGTGGCACTCGATCTTCTGCTCGACGAGAGCATCGGCATCGTCTCTCTCGGCGGCAAGGCCGGCACCGGTAAGTCCGCACTGGCTCTCACTGCCGGACTCGAGGCCGTCCTCGAACGTCGCTCACACCGGAAAGTTGTTGTCTTCCGGCCTCTTTACGCCGTCGGTGGGCAGGAACTCGGCTACCTCCCCGGCAGTGAGAGCGAAAAGATGGGCCCGTGGGGCCAGGCTGTCTTCGACACCCTCGAAGGACTCGCGAGCCCCGAGGTGATGGAAGAAGTCATCGCTCGCGGAATGCTGGAAGTGTTGCCGCTGACGCACATTCGTGGCCGGTCGTTGCACGACTCCTTCGTGATCGTCGACGAGGCGCAGTCACTCGAGCGCAATGTGCTGCTGACGGTCCTGTCCCGGCTGGGGTCGGGCTCACGCGTCGTGCTCACCCATGACGTCGCGCAACGAGACAACCTGCGGGTCGGACGACACGACGGCGTCGCTGCCGTCATCGAAAAGCTCAAGGGGCACCCGCTTTTCGCGCACATCACCCTCACTCGCAGTGAGCGTTCACCGATCGCTGCACTGGTGACCGAAATGCTCGAGGAATTCGGTCCGTCAGGGGCCTGACGCCCCTCGTGAGTGGAACTTCGTAGCCTGCTACGAAGTTCCACTCACATGGGTCACCGGCCCACCGCAGCCCTGAGCGCTCCTCGCGCAACACCTTTCATGAAATCGACGTTGTCGAAATAGTCGCGCCACACAGCTACTTTGCCGTCGCGCAGCTCGAATGTTCCGCACACCCAGAACTCGACGCGGAGCCGACGCCAGATCAGGACGTCGGTGCGCTCGGTGAGCACGACATCTCCGTCGGCCGCGATGTTGTGCACGACGACGTCGAAGCCGTAACCCGGCTTGGCCAGCAGCGTCAGAAATCTGCCGACGTTCGAGATTCCGCGTACCTTCGGAAGCCCGACGTTGTGCCACACGATTTTCTCGTCGAGAAGCGTCAGCGCGCGATCGGTCTCGCGAAGCCTCAACGCGTCGAACAGGTTTTGCACGATATCGGTTGCTTGTCGGGTATCAGTCACTTGGTGAACCGTCCTAATCCATCGCCGTCGAAGAACTCGAGTGTGACCGTGTTCCCCTCGAAAGTCGCCTGAGAAATCGTTCCGTCCGGTGCGTTCTCACCGGTCGGCTCGAACGCGAACGTATCACCGTCCCAGTGCGACAACTCGTAGGAAGTCGAGTTCGGTCCGAGGGTCAACACCAGCCTCCCGTCGACCTCCGCGACGGTCGCCGGCCCCCAGTAGGCGTTCTGGTACACCCCGGTGTACGACGTGAGCGGTTGTGGCGTAGCGGCATTCGTCGGAGCGGTCTTCCCCGCGAGGTCGCCCTCCGGCTCGCTCATACCGGCGAAGGCATTCTTGTACAGCGTTCGCCAGTCCTCGCGTACCTCGCCGAACTGCACGAGGTCGGCGAACTCGGCCGTGACCGTTTCTGCGATGCCGAGTGGCGCGGCGTTGGTCAGTACGACGATGGCGACGTTGAGCGACGGGATCCAGAGAAAGTTCGTGCCCGCCCCGAGCGCGAACGCTCCGGAATGGCTGACGGTCGTGCGGCCGGCTGCACTGGTGGAGACGTTGAATCCGTACCCGTAGTAGCCCGCGCGCGAATCCGCCGTCGTCGACGGGCTCGAGACGATCTGCGCGCTGATGGCAGGAAGGAGGGCGTCGGGATCGACGATCTGCTTCCCGTCGTGGGTGCCGTCGGCGATGAGCATCGTCAGCCACCTGGCGAGATCGTTCACCGAGGAGCTGACGCCACCGGCCGGCGTCTGCGGATCGGGTTCGCGTTGGTATCGGGCCTGATACTCGCCGTCCACGAGGACGTGAGGTACCGCTCGGTCGGCGCGGCCGATGTAGTCGGAGAACGACGAGCTGGTCGAGGTCATGCCGAGCGGACCGTAGATCGTGTCCTCGCTGAGGGTGTCCCAGTCCTTGCCCGAGGCGGCAGCGACGGCCTCGGCCGCGGCTGTGATCCCGAAGTTGGTGTAGTGATACGTGGAACGGAACGGATCGAGGGGCATCTCCCGAAGGCGCTCGAGGATCTGTCTGCGGTCGTAGCCGAGGTCTTCGAGCAGATCGCCTTCGTGCTCTGGGAGTCCGCTTCGATGCGCGTAGAAGTCGCCGACCGTGATGTTCTGAGTCACCCACGGATCGTCCAGCGCAAACCACGGCAGCTCGGAGACCACCGGCGTCGACCAGTCGATGACACCCGCTCCCACCTGTGACGCGACCACCGTCGCACCCACCGACTTGGACAGCGAGGCCAGCTGGAACACGGTGTCGCCGTCGATCGGGTCGTCCTTGCCCATTTCGCGAACGCCGAAGCCTTTCGAGTAGACGACGTCGGAACCGTGCACGACGGCAATGGCCATACCCGGAATGTTCGACGACGCCATCAGTTCGTCGGCGATACCGTCGAGCTTGCCGACCGCATCGTCGACGCGACCGGCCGGAACGTCGACGCCGGCAACCTGGCCGGGCGACAGATCCTCGGTCGGCACCGGCTCGGACGCCGGTGGACTGTCTGCGGTGGGTGCGTCTTCGGAGCACCCTGCCAACAGAACCAGAGAGCACACGACAGCAAGACACAGAAAATTTCGACCCGACCGCATCATGAGGAGTCCTCACGTCGATGATTGGATGCACCTGAGGATAGACCCGCAACGACCTGGCGTTAGGAGAATTCACAGAGGTCAGGGGCGCGACGTCGGACGCTCGGCGGCAGGCGCTACGGTTACCGCATGTCTACGAACCTGTCCGACGGTGATCTGCTGGTCCGTTTGGAGCCCGCGGTCGAAGAGAATCTACGACGCCATATCGAGGCAGCGAGTGATTGGCACCCCCATGAGCTCGCGCCGTTCGACGACGGCAAGAACTTCGCGTTCCTCGGCGGCGAGGATTGGTCGCCCGAGCAGTCGCACCTGAGCGACGTCGAAATTCTGTCCGCCACGGTGGGCGTGTTGGTGGCCGACAACCTCCCCGCCTACCACCGGGAATTGGCCCACGCCCTCACCGGCCTCGGTGCCTGGTGGAAGTGGACGGGCCGCTGGACGTCGGAAGAGAACCGACAGTCGATCGTGCTGCGCAACTTCCTGGTGCTCACCCGCGCTGTCGATCCGGTCGCCCTCGAGCGAGTCCGGATGGAACACATGACCCTCGGATTCGACGCGCCCAGCCAGCGGCTGCTCGACATTCTGGCGCACTTCGCCATCGAAGAAGCTGCCGCCGCCCTGCGTAACCGCAACACCATCGCTTTGGGCAAGGATCCGGTGCTGGCCACCATCCTCGGCAGAATCGCCGACGACGACGAGCTGCAGTCGGCATTCTTCGCCAGCATCCTCGACGAAGCATTCGCTGTCGTACCCGATCAGGCTGCGCGCGCAGTGGCCGACCGAATCAACGGCTTCAAGATCCCCGAGATCGAGCTTCCGGACCGCGGCAGCAGCATCGCCGCCCTCGCCGAAGCCGGCATCTACGACGCCGACCAGGAACGCGACAAGGTGTTCAAGCCGTTGCTCGCAGGCTGGAAGATCTTCGACCGCACCGATCTGGGTGAGGACGGCCTGAAGGCACGCGAAGAACTCGCGCACCTGGCCTGAGGTTTCGGCCCCTTTTCGAAAGCGACCCGCCCCCGGTCGGATTAATGCGACTTTGTTGCAGTCTGAGTGACTGAAACCCACATTGATCCAACCGGGGGCGGGCGCGTTCAAGGGTGCAGCGGGTCCTGCGGGTCCGGCGGTTAGAGCAGCGAAACTAGTCCTTGACCTTCGCCATGGCGAGGACGTCGAGGCGCTTGTCCAGTTCTGCTTCGCTGAGCTTGTCGCCGATCAGTCCGCGGTCGATGACGGTCTGGCGGATGGTCTTCTTTTCTTTCAGTGCCTGCTTGGCGACTGCGGCCGCTTCCTCGTAGCCGATTGCGGAGTTCAGCGGCGTCACGATGGACGGCGAGGACTCGGCGAGGGTCTTGAGGTGCTCGACGTTGGCTTCGAGGCCGACGACGCACTTGTCGGCGAACAGCACCGAGACGTTGGCGAGCAATTTGAAGGATTCGAGAACGTTGCGGGCCATCATCGGGATGTAGACGTTGAGCTCGAAGGCACCCGATGCGCCGCCGAAGGCCACTGCCGCGTCGTTACCGATGACCTGCGCGGCGACCTGCGTGACAGCCTCGGGCAGAACGGGATTCACCTTGCCGGGCATGATCGAGCTGCCGGGCTGCAGGTCGGGGAGTGCGATCTCGCCGAGTCCGGTGAGCGGTCCCGATCCCATCCAGCGAATGTCGTTGGCGATCTTGGTCAGTGACACTGCGATGGTGCGCAGTGCACCGGATGCCTCGACCAGTCCGTCGCGAGCGGCCTGCGCCTCGAACGAATCCTTGGCGGCGGTGAGGGCGTCGATGCCCGTCGACTTCACCAGAGCAGCAACGACTTTCGGGCCGAAGCCGTCGGGTGCGTTGAGGCCGGTGCCGACGGCGGTGCCGCCGATGGGCAGTTCACCCAGACGCGGCAGGGTGGCTTCGACGCGCTCGATGCCGGCCTCGATCTGCCGGGCGTAGCCGCCGAATTCCTGACCGAGAGTGACGGGGACGGCATCCATCAGGTGGGTGCGTCCGGACTTCACGACGTGCTTCCACTCGGTGGCCTTGGTCACCAGAGCCTCGTGCAGGTGCCGCAGCGCGGGCACCAGGGAGGTGACGGCTGCTTCGGTGGCGGCAACGTGCGTGGCCGTCGGGAACGTGTCGTTGGAGGACTGCGACATGTTCACGTGGTCGTTGGGGTGCACCTCGACGCCGTTGGCCTTGGCGATCGACGCGATGACCTCGTTGGCGTTCATGTTGGAGCTGGTGCCCGAGCCGGTCTGGAAGACGTCGATCGGGAACTGATCGTCGTGCTTGCCCTCGGCGATTTCGTTGGCTGCCGCGATGATCGCGTCGGCCAATGCGCCGTCGAGCAGACCGAGATCCTTGTTGACCTGTGCGCAGGCTGCCTTGAGCAGGCCCATCGCGCGGATCTGGGTGCGCTCGAGCGGGCGGCCCGAGATGGGGAAGTTCTCCACCGCACGCTGCGTCTGGGCGCGCCAGAGCGCGTCGATGGGGACGCGAACCTCTCCCATGGTGTCGTGTTCGATCCGGAACTGCTGTTCGTCTGTCTGCGTCATGAGCCTTACTTTGCCAGTCGTGGTTTCGGGGATCAGAAGGACGGTGCCTGGCCGGATTCGTCGGCGTCGAAGTCCACCGAGGAGTACTCGCGCAGCTTCTCGAGGCGGTGGTAGGCGTCGATCATGCGCACGGTGCCGGACTTGGAGCGCATGACGATGGACTGGGTGTGGGCTCCGCCGCCCGCGTAGCGGACGCCGCGCAGCAGGTCGCCGTCGGTGACGCCGGTGGCGGTGAAGAAGACGTTCTCACCCGAGACGAGGTCCTTGGTGTCGAGGACGCGATCGAGGTCGTGGCCGGCGTCGATGGCCTTCTGCTTCTCGGTGTCGTCCGTGGGTGCCAGACGGCCCAGGATCGCGCCGTCCATGCAGCGCATCGCGGCGGCCGCGATGATGCCCTCGGGCGTTCCGCCGGTGCCGATGAGCATGTCGGTGCCGGAGTCGGGACGAGCGGCGGCGATGGCACCGGCGACGTCACCGTCGGAGATCAACCGGATGCGTGATCCGGCGTCGCGCACCTGCTGGATCAGTTCGGCATGCCGGGGGCGATCGAGGATGCACACCGTCACGTCGGAGGCTGAACCCTTCTTGATCTTGGCGATGCGGGCGATGTTCTCGGCGACGGGGACGGTGATGTCGATGACGTCGGCGTAATCGGGTCCGACGGCGATCTTCTCCATGTAGAACACGGCCGAGGGGTCGAACATCGCGCCGCGTTCGGCGACGGCGAGTACCGAGATGGCGTTGGGCATGCCCTTGGCCATCAGGGTGGTTCCGTCGACGGGGTCGACGGCGAAGTCCACCTCGGGTCCGTTTCCGTTGCCGACCTGCTCGCCGTTGTAGAGCATCGGCGCTTCGTCCTTCTCGCCTTCGCCGATGACGACGACGCCGCGCATGGAGACCGAGCTGACCAACTGACGCATCGCGTCGACGGCTGCTCCGTCGCCACCTTCCTTGTCGCCCCGACCGACCCAGCGACCCGAGGCGAGCGCACCGGCCTCGGTGACGCGGACGAGTTCGAGTGCGAGGTTGCGATCTGGCGCCATGGCGCGAGTGGACTCGGTGCTGGCCGTCATCGGTTTGTAGCCTCCTGGTTGGTGGGGTGTTACCCAGGCAGGATTATCTCACTTCTGTGATGCCCGCGGTGGGGTCGGGTCGACTGTGAGGTACGCGCCGACCGAGCACTGCCGCACAGAGGGGATACTGGAGATGTGGCAAACAGCAAACCTCGGATTCTCAACAACAACCGCGACATGGTCTGGTCGCTGATTCCGCTGGTCATTGCGTGTTTGTTGATCGCAGGCGTGGCCAGTCAGTGCTCGTTGAGCCCGGGTGGACCCAAGCAGGGACCCATTCCCAACTTCGACGTGAACTCGGCACTGCAGTACGACGCGGCCGAAATAGGGTTCCCGGTGCGCAATCCGGTCGTTCCCGAGGAATGGACGCCCAATTCGGGGAGCCGCGCGACCATTTCCGGTGACAGTGGTGGAGCGGCGTCGACTGTCGGATACATCACCGGATCGGGTGCGTACCTGCAGTTGACTCAGACGGCCGCGTCCGAGGAACTGGTGGTGCCGTTCGTGGCCGGGGAGACGGTGTACGCGTCGGGCGCGCAGAACGTCTCGGGTCGAGACTGGGTCGTGTACGGCGAGGAAGGCTCGCGCACCTACTGGGTCTCGGACTTCGGTGACGTGCGAATCCTGTTGGGCGGCACGGCGAACACCGAGGAATTCACCACTCTCGCGGCTGCGGTCGAGGCCACCGAACCGCTCGCGCCCTAGCTGTCGTTCTCGGTGCTCGCCAGCGCGGTCTCGATGCGCTTGCGTGCGCCCGCCAGTTGTTCTTCGCAGCGCGTCGCCAATTGTTCGCCGCGCTCCCACAGAGCGAGGGATGCGTCGAGATCGAGCCCGCCCTGCTCGAGGATCTTCACCACTCCGACCAGCTCGTCGCGGGCTTCCTCGTAGCCCAGTTCGGACACCGGCTTGTCTTCGTTCTCGCTCATCGAATCTCCCTCTGTCTTTTCACTCGGCGTCATTTCACTCGGCCCATTACTGCGGCGGTGACGGCACCGTCGGCCACCCGCACCCTGATCTGTGTACCCGGCGGCGCGTCCTCGACCGAACGCAGTACCTCGGGATCGGCACCCGGCACCACCCGCTGTACGACGGCATAGCCCCGGGCAAGTGTGGCAGCAGGCCCCAGCGTCGACAGTCTCGCCCGCAGATGTTCGACGAGCGTGTCCTGGGTGGTCAGCTCGCGCTGCACGTCGCGTCGAGCTGCCTCGGCGAGTCGCCGAACTTCCTCGCGACGCTGTTCGAGGGCCGCCAACGGATCGGCCAACACGGGTCGATGCCGCAGCATATCCAGCCCGCGCGCCTCCCGTTCCACCCAATTGCGGAGCGCTGCAGCGCTTCTGGCCTTCAGCTCCGCGACCAACGCTTGTTCGGCGACGGCGTCGGGCACCACGAGCTTGGCGGCATCGGTGGGGGTGGCGGCGCGCAGGTCGGCGACGTGATCGCTGAGGGGACTGTCGGGTTCGTGTCCGATGGCGCTGACGATCGGCGTCGTCGCCCGTGAGATGGCCCGGCACAGTGCCTCGTCGGAGAACGGCAACAGGTCCTCGACGCTACCGCCGCCGCGGGCGAGAACGATGACGTCGACGCGCGGGTCGTCGTTCAGATCCCTCAACGCGTCCAGGATTGCCGGCACCGCTTGCGGACCCTGAACCGGAGTGTTCCGTACCTCGAATCGCACTGCGGGCCAACGCCTCTGCGCGACGGTGAGGACGTCCTTCTCGGCTGCGCTGGCGCGAGCGGTGATGAGCCCGATGGTGCCGGGCAGGAACGGCAGCGGACGCTTGAGTCGCGGGTCGAACAGTCCTTCGGCCGCCAGCAGAGCCCGGAGCCGTTCGATGCGGGCCAGTAGTTCGCCGACACCCACAGCGCGAATATCGGTGGCGCGCAGCGAAATGGTGCCGCGGCCGGTGAAGAACGACAGCTTGCCGTAGAGGATGACGCGCGCGCCCTCGGCCAGCGGAACGGGCGAACGATCCAGCAGCTGAGGCGAGCAGGTCACCGACAACGACATGTCCGCCGACGGATCACGCAGAGTCAGAAATGCCGTGCGTGTGCCGGGGCGGGCGTTGATCTGCGTCAGCTGTCCCTCGACCCAGATGCTGCCGAGTTTGTCGATCCACCCGGCCACCTTCATCGCGACGGTGCGCACCGGCCATGGTTGTTCGGCGGTACTCGCACCGGATGGAGCGGGGCCGGACTGAGTGGGGGGAGTGCTCACTTCGCCTTGGCGGTGGTGATTCGGTTGGCGAGCATGGTCTGGAACGGTGCGCGAGCCGACGTCGCGTTCTCGTACTCGAGCAGGGTCTCCAGATCCTCGATGGACAGCGTGCGCAGCCGTGCGCGCAACTGAGCCAGGGCAAGAGTGTCGAAGTCGATCATCTCGACGATCTCGGGCTTCGTCGCAGCTGCTGCGGGCTTCGCCGACGTGTCCTGCACCGGTTCGTCCAGCGGAGGCGTCGAGTACAGAGCAAATCGTCCGTTCGCGGCGATGGGCTCGGCCACCGGTGTGTCGGGAACATCGACGTCATCGGTGACTGCTGCGGAGTCGAACCTCGACGTGGCCGGGAACGCGTCGTCGTCGTCCTCGTCGAAACTCGCCCACGACGGCTGCTCCTCGCGCGGAGTTCCGATCACCGGCAGAGCCGAAATGACCAGATCGCCCTTGATGGCGAGGGCTGTCACCTGCTGCTGAAGCCGCATGCCGCGCGCCAACGCCTCGCTGACGACGGTCATCGGCAACATCAACGCGGAACCGGGAAGCTTGCGGGCCTCTTCCACGACGGTCACGGCGACGCCTGCAGCCACCCGCGCCGCAAAGGGGAGTCGAGTCATGCACACCAGACTGCCCGAAGTCGTCGTCTTTGGGTAGCCGACAGGCCAGGGCCTGCGGAATGACCCGGTTGCTGCGATACACGTATCCTGGGAGGTATGTCTTCGGCTGTTCCTTTGAATCTTGGTATCGCACACTCCGCCGGCTCGCACACGACCGCGCATGCCGGGGGTAAGCGAGTGCTTCTCGCCGAGCCGCGCGGCTACTGCGCGGGCGTGGATCGCGCCGTCGAGACCGTCGAGAAGGCACTCGAACAGCACGGTGCGCCGGTGTACGTGCGCAAGGAGATCGTGCACAACAAGCACGTGGTCGAGACGCTGTCCGATCGCGGTGCGGTGTTCGTCGAGGAGACCGACGAGGTGCCCGAGGGTTCGCTGCTGGTGTTCTCGGCGCACGGTGTCTCGCCTGCGGTGCACACTTCTGCCGCTGAGCGGAACCTGCGGACGATCGACGCGACCTGCCCGCTGGTGACCAAGGTGCACCAGGAAGCCAAGCGGTTCGCCCGAGACGACTACGACATTCTGCTCATCGGCCACGAGGGCCACGAGGAGGTCGAGGGCACCGCAGGTGAGGCACCCGAGCACATCCAGCTCGTGGACGGCCCGGAGTCGGTGGACAGCGTCACGGTGCGCGACGAGAACAAGGTCATCTGGCTTTCGCAGACCACGCTGAGCGTCGACGAGACCATGATGACGGTCGCGAAGCTGCGGGAGCGCTTCCCGACCTTGCAGGATCCGCCGAGC
Organism: Rhodococcus sp. NPDC077669; assembly: GCF_040686915.1. Taxonomy (NCBI): domain Bacteria; kingdom Bacillati; phylum Actinomycetota; class Actinomycetes; order Mycobacteriales; family Nocardiaceae; genus Rhodococcus; species Rhodococcus sp. NPDC077669. The sequence goes on from NZ_JBFBMD010000012.1 coordinate 121,442, forward strand.
GACGACATCTGCTACGCCACGCAGAACCGTCAGGTCGCGGTGAAGGCGATGGCACCGGAGTGCGATCTGGTGATCGTCGTCGGCTCGAGAAACTCGTCGAACTCGGTGCGCCTGGTCGAGGTCGCCCTCGGTGCCGGCGCACGGGCCAGCTACCTGGTGGACTACGCAAAAGAGATCGACTTGGCGTGGCTCGACGGCGTCGAGACCATCGGCATCACGTCGGGAGCGTCCGTGCCGGAGATCCTGGTTCAGGGCGTCATCGACCTGTTCGCCGAGCACGGATACGCGGACGTGCAGCCCGTCACCACCGCGAACGAGACCCTGGTCTTTTCCTTGCCCCGCGAGCTGCGCCCCGCACGCTGACCGGTCCATGACCGGCCGGTGTCGGTGGGGTCAGTCGTCGGCGTGGCGGTCGCGGTACCGAACCTGCGGCACCGGATGCGGAGGAATGTCGTCACGGCGCACGTTCGGCGGCGCGTCGTTCACAACCGGTTCGACTGTGTGCCGAGCGCTGCTGGAGTACGGATCGACGGCGTCCCGCGGCGGCTGAACCCGAGGCGAACGCTCCCGGCGAGGTTCCGTCGAATACGGTGCCTCGGACGGCTGCGGCCGCGATGGGCGCGCTACGCCGGGTGGGGGCGTGCGATCCTGCGGGTACTGGGCGTGCGAGCGGGAGGGCCGCTGGTACTCGGGCTGCGGACTCGCCTGACGTGCGTATCCGGGCGTCGTCCCGGGGGTTGTTGCCGACCGTCGTGGCGCGGCACCGGAGTCGGTTGCGGCGCGAGTGTTTGTTCGGCGGCCCACGTACGGCTCGGGCACGATGTCGGTGGCCTCGACCGCGGACACGTCGTCACGGTCCGCCGCAGCTCGACGGCTACGTGCGCGCGACGGACGGTCTTCCTGCGCTCGCCGCTGTGCCCGGGTGAGTGTGTCGTCCTCGGAGGTCGGGCTCCGGCGAGCGGAGTCGCCGGCTTTGGTGCTTCGACGAGGGGCGTCTTCCGATTTCGTGCGACGCCGAGCGGTGTCGGCGGTCTTCGTGCTGCGTCGAACTGCGGGCGCGTGCGTGTTCTGTCGCTTCAGCACGATGCGTACGGCACCGAGGCCGACGGCCACGAGGGTGCCGAGCAGCATCAATGGAAATCGGTTGACCAGCGGAATCGCCACGTTCAGGATGATGTCCTTGAGGCTGGTGCCCGCGTTGTCGGTGAAGTACTGGTACGACAGCGGCACTGCCACGAACAGAATCAACGGGGCTTGGACCATCGCGGTGAACAGTCCGCGGTAGCGGACCAGCAATACCGCCGCGATGCAGCCGAGGATGTAGAGGAACGCGAACGCACCGGTCAGCTCGGTTCCACGCGCGGCGTCGATGAGAAATCCGAGAAAGGTCAGCCCTGCGGCGATCGCAACGGCACCCCACGCTGGTACGCCGGGCAGGGTCGCGAGGATGGATCGGTGATCCAGCGGTACCCCGGATCGGGCACGTTGGGAGGTAGACACCCCTCGAGGTTAGCCGTAGTTCAGCCGACTGCATCGCTGACATGACCGAAGTCGTGCCGGTAGCGGGACGAATCGGACAGCTTGGGACGCTCGTCCACGCGTGCGATCTCCACCGGTTCGGCGTCGAACAGCTCGAGCTCGTGCAGCTTGCGTGCGGTGACACCCACCCTGCTGTCGACCGACCCGACCGTGGAGTTGAAGGACTCCACGGCCTTGCCGAGGTGGGCTCCGAGCTTGTCGAGATGTGTCGAGACGATTCCGATGCGGCCGTACAGTTCGCGGCCCAGCTGGTGGATCCGCGCCGCGTCCTCGGCGATCGACTCCTGCTTCCAGGTGTACGCGACGGTGCGCAGCAGAGCGACCAGAGTGGTCGGGGTGGCAAGAATCACGTTCCGGCCGAAGGCGTACTCCAGCAGGCTCGTATCCGACGTCAGCGCGGCGTCGAGAAACGGGTCGCCGGGAACGAACAGGACGACGAACTCCGGCGTCGGCTCGAATGCCTCCCAGTAGGCCTTGTCTGCCAGTTGATCGATGTGGGTGCGCAACTGCTTGGCGTGGCGGCGCAGATGCTTGTCGCGAGCACCGGGTTCTTCGTCCTGCGCGGCGTCGAGGTAGGCCGCGAACGGCACCTTGGCGTCGACGACGATCTGCCGATCGCCGGCGAGGCGAACGATCATGTCGGGTCGAAAGCCGTCCTTGCTCACCTGAGTGTCGAAGTCGCAGTGCTTGACCATTCCGGCGAGTTCGACGACCCGTTCGAGCTGGATCTCGCCCCACCGACCTCGGATCTGCGGTGCGCGCAGCGCGGTGACCAGTTGTCCGGTCTGCATGGAGAGCTGCATCGACGCGCGATGCATTCCGGTGACCTGTTCCGACAGGCCCGCGTACGCCCTGATGCGGTGGTGCTCGACTTCTCGAACGTGCTCGGCCAGGGCATCGACGGCGTCGTGCAGTGGCTCCACCAGATGGGACACCTGTTGGCCGATGACAGTCGAATTGCGCCGCGCGGAATCCTCGTTCACCGCGCTCAGCGACTGGCGAAGCAGCGCCTCGTTCTGGCGTAGAGCCGCCAGCTGTGCCTCCGCTCGTACGGCCCGATCACCCACCCGAGAGGCATGCAACAGCCACCCCACCACGCCGCCGATGGCGAGGGCGACGAGCAGGCCGAGCGCGGTGAGAATGTTCATGGTGCCGATGATGCAGCACGCCACCGACAAGTTCGGGCGAGACGAGCTGTGGGTCGATGCTCACGCCCGACAGGCCGACGAGCCTCGAATAGTTTGTCGGTGGTTGCCGATAGCGTCGTCGACATGAGAATCCTGCACACCTCGGACTGGCACATAGGTCGCACCTTTCACGGTGTCGACCTGTTGGCCGATCAGGGCGCAGTGCTCGAGTCCATCGCGGAACTGGTTGCCGCACAGTCGATCGACGTGGTAGTCGTCCCGGGTGACATCTACGACCGCGCCGTGCCGAGCGCGGATGCCGTAGTGGTCTGCAATCGCGGACTCGAAGCGATCAGAGCCGCCGGAGCCGTCATCGTCGCGACGTCGGGTAACCACGATTCGCCCGCTCGGTTGGGTGCCGGAGCTGCGTTCGCGTCGGCCGGTGGACTGCATCTGATGACCAAGGTCGGCAACGTCGCGACCCCGGTGGTCGTCGACGACGAGCACGGATCGGTTGCGTTCTACGGCATTCCGTACCTCGAGCCCGAGACCACCCGAGTCGAACTCGACGTTCCGGCGGCACGGACGCACGCCGAGGTGCTCGATGCTGCAATGGACCTGGTGCGCGCCGACCTCGCAGCGAGAGACGAAGCAGGGCAACATGTTCGGTCCGTCGTCCTCGCGCATGCGTTCATCGTCGGCGGTGAAGCAACCGGTTCCGAGCGATCGATTTCCTCCGGTGGAATCGAAACGGCACCGGCATCGGCATTCGACGGCGTCGACTACGTGGCCCTGGGCCATCTGCATTCTCCGCAGACACTCACCGAGCGGGTCCGGTACTCCGGCTCCCCGTTGCCGTACTCGTTCGGCGAACGCTCGCACCGTAAGGCCGTGTGGATTCTCGAACTCGACGCCGACGGGCTCGGCAGCGTCGATCGAGTGGACTTGCCGGTGGTTCGCGGTCTCGCCCGCATCGAGGGCACGGTCGAGGAATTGACCACTCACGCAGCCTTTTCCGAATACGAGGACCACTACGTCTCGGCGGTGCTGACCGACGAGGTACGTCCCGTCGATGCAATGCGGTTGCTGCAACAGCGTTTTCGGCACGCGATCCATCTCGAGTGGCGTCGACCCGAAGACGACGGGGGGCTTCGGTATCGCGATCGTGTCCGCGGCCGCAGCGACCTCGAGATCGCGACGTCGTTCCTGACGGACATGCGGAGCGCGCCCACCGCAGCCGAGTCCGCGCTCTTCGAGCGCGCTCTTGCTTCCGTGCAGCGCGAGGCCGAATCCACGCGCACACCGGCGAGCACCGTCGACCGCGGCGCTGCATGAGGCTGCACTCACTCGAGATCACCGCCTTCGGCCCCTTCGCGGGAACGGAGACGGTCGATTTCGACGCGCTGGGAGCCGACGGGTTGTTTCTGTTGCACGGCCAGACCGGAGCCGGGAAGACGACAGTGCTCGACGCCGTTGCCTTTGCGCTCTACGGCACCGTTCCCGGAGCACGGCGGGAGGGCAAGAGGCTGCTGTCCGACCACGCCGCGAGAGGTGCCGTCCCGCAGGTGACCCTCGAAGCAACGCTCGGTGGGCGACGAATCAGGATCGTGCGCAGTCCGGAGTTTCTGCGCCCCAAGCTCAGGACTGCCGGCACCACCAAGCAGCATGCCAAGGCGAGTCTCACGTGGCTCGACGGGCGTGGGCAGAACTTGACGCGGCTCAACGAGATCGGCGACGCGGTCAACGGGTTGCTCGGAATGAGTGCCGATCAGTTCTTTCAAGTGGTGTTGTTGCCGCAGGGCGAGTTCGCGAAGTTTCTGCGAGCAGACAGCGACGAGCGAGGAAACCTACTCGAAAGACTCTTCGACACAGGCAGATTCGGCGACGTGGAGGAATGGTTCGCTGAGCGGCGTCGAGAATTGGCCGCCGGTCTTGCCGACGCCGACCAGGCCATCGACATCATGCTGGGCAGAGTGTCCCAGGCCGCGGGCGTACCCGAGCCGTCCACCGACGACGCCGCGCCCGGTGAGCAGGCCCAGGATCCCCTCGAATGGGCGGCACGGGTTCTGGACGGTGCACGGCAGAACAGAACTCTCGCCCAGGGTCGTGCGGTGCTGGTCGACGCGGCAGCCGGGCGTGCGTCCGCCGCGCTGGCCGAGGCCACCAGCGCCCTGGACCTGCAGCGCCGACGCGCCATCGCCGAAGAGCAACTCGCGCAGTACCGGGACGGCAGTTCCGCCCGAGCAGCGCGCCGCGCGGAACTGGCCGATTCTGCTGCTGCGGGTCCCATCGCCGACGCCGTCGCCGATCTGCGCCTTGCCGCCACCACCGCAGATGCGGCCACCACAGCGCTGACCGCCGGGGAACAGGCACTGCCGACGTCCGCGGAGGGCAGGCGCTTCCACGACGCACTGCAGTGGCCGCCGGTACAGAACGATCCGGCCGACGAGCGAGCAGTGGTTGCCGAGTTCGTGCGAGCATGGACCACCGATGTCGCACGGCTGCAGTCGCTGCTCGGGACAGCCCGTGAGGCCGACCGGCTGGACGCCGAGCTCGCAGAACAGCGCAGACAGCGTGCCGAGACCGTTGCTGCCATCGAACGCACGACGACGAAACAGGCGACACTTCCCGAGACCCTCGCCGCTGTGGAAGCGCGGGTGGCGCGCGCAGCTGCGGCCGCTGCCGAGCTTCCGGGACTGGACGAGCGGTGCGCCCGCGCTCAGGCGGCCGCTGAGTCGGCCCTCGAATTGGTGCGGACCCGAGCCGTTCTCGTCGAGGCAGAACGCGTCAGGGACCGTGCCGCAACCGCGCGCAACAGCGCCTGGGAACACTTGCTCGAGCTGCGAGAACGCCGCATCGACGGCATGGCCGCAGAGCTGGCGGCCCGCCTCGAGTCCGGTGCGCCCTGTGTCGTCTGCGGGTCGGCCGAACACCCGAATCCGGCGGCTGCCGCCACGTCGACGGTCACGAAAGCGCAGGAGGACAAGGCCGCTGCCGCGGAGCGAAAATGCGCTGCCGAGCTGGAACGGTCGATCGCGGCCGTCGCCGACGCCAGTCGTGCGGTCGATCTGCTGCACGACCGGACGGGCGGAGCCTCCGCCGCGGAGCTTGCTCACACCCTCGATGCGGCGACGACTGCCGTCCGAGACGCCCGAGCGAGGGCCGCCGACCTCGACCCGGCGACGGCCGAGCTGCGCCGGCTGCGCGCCGAGTCGGATGCGCTGGCGGTCACGCTGCAGGATCTCGTCGCCAGGCGCAGCGCGCTCGACGAACGCATCGCAGCCACCGAGCGATCGGTGGCGCAGATGCGAGCGTCGGTAGCCGAGGAAATTGCCGAAGGCACATCGTTGACCGAGCGAATTGCCCAGTGCGAGAAGCTGATCGACGGTGCCCGCCGCCTGCAGGAAGCGCGAATCGCCTGGCTCGACGCCAGTGAGCAGCACGCCGCGCTGCGCGGCGAACTGGATCGACGGGTATCGGCATCGAACTTCGATTCCGCCGATGCAGCAGCAGATGCCGTTCTCACCGAAGACCGCGTCGAGCAGATCGAGACCGAGCTTCGTCTGGCAGAGGAGCGTCGGGCACACGCCGAACACGTGCTGCTCGAACCCGGCATCGTCGCCCAGAGCGGGCAACCGCCGATCGACCTGGATCCGCTGCGTGCCCGGTTCGCCGAACTGGACGGCGCGGCGAAGGTTGCCGCGGGGGAGGTGGCCGAGTGTCGCCGACGCGCGGACGAGCTCGAGCGGCTGATCGCCGAACTGTTCGTGGCGGCTGCGGCCATCGCGCCGCAACGCGCCGAGTTCGACGAGCTCGCCAACCTGGCGGATGTGGTCGCCGGGCGTGGGCAGAATGCACGCAAGATGTCGCTGCGGTCCTACGTGCTTGCGTCCCGTCTCGAGGACGTCGCCGAGTCGGCATCGGCGCGCTTGCGTCGGATGTCCTCCGGTCGTTACGAATTCGTGCACTCCGACGAGGCCGGCGTCCGCGGAAAGCGGGGTGGGCTCGGTCTCGACATCCGCGACGACTACACCGGTGTGGTGCGTTCGGCCAAGACGTTGTCGGGCGGCGAGGCGTTTCTGGCGTCGCTCTCGCTCGCGCTGGGTCTCGCCGATGTCGTGGCCGCCGAATCCGGCGGGGTCGTTCTCGACACCATGTTCATCGACGAGGGGTTCGGCACGCTGGATGCGGACACGCTGGAATCGGTGATGGCCGTGCTCGACGAATTACGTGCGGGCGGCCGCGTCGTCGGAGTCGTCAGTCACGTCGACGAAATGCGTCAGCGCATTCCGAGCCGCCTCTACGTCAAGCGTGGACGCGCGGGCTCGACACTGCAGGTCGTCGCGTCCTGATCGGAGCTACTTCTTCTCCGTCGTAGCGTCCTCGTCCTCGTCCTCATCTTCGAGGCCGGCCTGTTCGTCGGTCAGTCCCTCGGGTGCGGGGATCTGATCCTCGAGCTCGTCCTGATCGGGCTCGTTCGATCGCTCGTCGATCTGTTCGGAGACGTAGCGAATCAGCACAGCAGCCACCGCGGCAGCGGGCACTGCGAGGAACGCGCCGATGATCCCGAACAGCGAGCTGCCGCCGGTGACGGCCAGCAGCACGATCGCTGGATGCAGATTCATGCTGCGGCTCTGCAGGATCGGCTGCAGCACGTTGCCTTCGAGCTGCTGCACCGCGAGGATGATCGCGAGCACGATCAACGCGGTCGTCAAGCCGTTGGCCACCAATGCGACGAGCACAGCGAGAGCGCCCGCAACGAACGCACCGACGATGGGGATGAAGCCACCGAGGAACGTCAGGGTGGCGAGCACCAATGCCAGCGGGACACCGAGGATCACCAATCCGAGCCCGATGAAGAACGCGTCGATAAAGCTGACGATGGCCTGGGTCCGGATGAAACCGCCCAGCGTCACCCACATGCGGGAGAGGACTTCGCCGAGATGGCGTCCCGCGCGGCCGCCGGAGAATCCGTGCAGCCACGGCAGGAACTTCGGGCCGTCCTTGACGAAGAAGAACGACAGCACGAGCACCAGGGCAAGGGTCACGAGGATGGAACCGGCTGCCGAGACGCCGCTGAACACGCCGGTCGCGATGACGTCGCCGCTGTCTTGCAGCCGCGAGACGATGGCCGATACCGCATTGTCGATCTGGTCGTCGCCGATGTTGAGCGGAGGACCCTTGAGCCAGTCCTGCACCTGACCGATGCCGCCCGACGCCTGATCGACCAACTCGGGAGCCTGCTCGGCCACCGACGGAATGATCAGAGTGATGACCCCGCCGATCACGACGAAGAACACCACGAGCGACACGGACGATGCCAGCGCAGGCGGAAAGCCAAGGCGCATCATCAGTTTCGCAGGTGGCCACAGAACCGTGGCCACGATCACCGCGAGTAGAACCGGTAGCAGAATCACCCAGAGATGACCGATCAGCCAACCGAACACCCACGCGCCGGCCGCGATGGAGATCAGGATGAGCGACCATTTCGCCAGCCAGAGGCCACCGGTTCCGATGAGGTCCCCGCGATCTCGTCCGGACTTCGCGGGCTTCGCAGTACTGCCGGGAACTGCCGATTCGGTCACGGTGGGTCCTCACATTCGGCGGGTGGCGGTTCGTGAAGAACCTTAACGTCCCACTCCGACGCGGTGTCGGTCAGAGCGCCTCGTGGGCCAACAGCCACTTCTTCGTCGGCAGTCCCCAACGGAATCCGCCGAGTGCACCGCCGATCCGAACCACTCGGTGGCACGGTACGAACAGGGCGGCGGCATTGCGCGCGCACGCCGACGCGGCACCGCGAATCGCCGTCGGCCGTCCGGACAATTCCGCGAACGCGGAGTACGTCACCGGCGCTCCAGGTTCGACAGTGCGCAGCACGTCCCAGGCGTGCATCAGGAATTCGCCCGATCGTTGTGCGACGTCGATGTCGTCGATGCGGTCGACGTCGCCGCGGTGATAGGAGTCGACAGCTGCGGTGACGGCGCCGAGGTCGGTCGCCGAGCGGACGTCGGTGGGTCGCAACGTCGGATGGATCAACACTCGGAGTTCCTCGACATCGGCGGTCCAGCCCGACGCCAGCACGCGCTGATCGGCGTCGACGATGATGGTGAACGGACCGATAGGGGTGTCCTGCGTTGCGGAGGTGGCCATCATGCCTGCCTTCTTTCCAGTGCGGTGATCCACAGGTGCATCGAGACGTACGAACGCCACGGTGCCCAGCGTTGGGAGTTCTTCAAAGAAATGTCCAGCGCCTGCGCGCCCTGGCGGACAACGAGATCGGTGTCGAGCAGAACGTCGGGGTCGCCCAGCAGTCGCATGACGACATAGCGGGCCGTCCACGGCCCGATTCCCTTCAGCGCGAGCAGTTCTCGTTCCAGATCGGGACCCTCCCGCGCGGGGTGCAATGTCACCGTTCCCGACGCGATGGCGTCGGCGACGCGGATGACGGTCTGAACCCGAGCCGCCGGGCCGGTGAGGACCTCGTGGCCGCGTTCGGCGATGACGGCAGCGTCGGGGAACAGCCGTCCGACGCGTCCGTCGCCGAAATCCAGTGGTGCCCCGAGCGCGTCGACGAGCCTGGCGGTGTGGGTCGCCGCAGCCTTCAGCGAGATCTGTTGCCCGATGACGGTGCGCAGCAACATCTCCGCCCCGTCGACGACCCCGAGTGCCCTGATACCCGGATGGGCGTCGACGCTCGGCGCGAGTTGGGGGTCGGCGCGCAGGGCTTCGTCGACGGCAAGCGGATCGGCGTCGAGATCGAGCAGGTGTCGGATCCTGGCCACGGCCGGAGCGAGATCGCGCATGTCCTGCAGAGTCAGTGCGGCGCTGACGAATCCGTCCAGGATGCGCAGTGCCACCAGTCCGGCAGCGTGCGGTAACTGCAGTGAACGCACGTATTCGCCGTCGTCGGAAAACGATTCGATGCCCTCGACCACATGGCCTCGAAGAAACCACTCGACCCAGCCGCGGTCCAGCGGCGCGCGGTACGGCAGGCGCAACGTGACGGTGCCACCCGCAGTAGGTACGGCCGACCGGTGCGCTTCTCGCCGCAGGGTCGTCGGATCGACCGCGAAGACCTCTTTGACGGTGTCGTTGAACTGGCGGACGCTCGAGAAGCCGGCGGCGAAGGCAATGTCGGCCATCGACATGTCGGTGGTCTGGATCAACGTGCGGGCGGTATGCGCGCGATGGGCGCGAGCCAACGCGAGCGGCCCGGCACCCACTTCTGCCGTCAGAACGCGGGTCAATTGCCGGCTCGAGTAGCCGAGGGTGCTGGCGAGGCCGTCGACGCCCCCGCGCTCGACGGCTCCGTCGGAGATCAGCCGCATCGCAGGAGAACTCAGATCCGAGTGGATGTTCCATCGTGGGGAACCGGGAGTGGCGTCGGGCTGGCAACGGCGGCAGGCGCGGTAGCCGGATTGTTGGGCCGCTGCTGCCGTGGCCAAAAACGAGACGTTGCCGGGCTTGGGGGTGCGCGCCGGGCAGGAAGGTCGACAGTAGATGCCGGTGGTGGAGACGGCGGTGAAGAACTGGCCGTCGAACCGTGCGTCACGCGAGGAGACCGCGCGATAACACCGATCGAAGTCCAGTTCTTGCACCTGCCGTTCGCTGCTCATGCTCCTACTGTGTCAGCGCGATCCCGCCAGTGCTAGCGGAAATCGGACGCGGCTGCGGTCGTGGGGGGGGGGGGGGGGGGGGGGGGGGGGGGGGCCCCCCCCCCGCGCCAACCCACAAACACCAACAAACCCCCAGGAGGGGCGCCAAAGAAAAGAGGGGGGGGGGGGGGGGGTGATTGAG
>NZ_JBFBMD010000013.1:0-129446 GCF_040686915.1 Rhodococcus sp. NPDC077669
GATACCCTTTGGCCACCAACACATTCTCTCAGCCGACCACACCAGCCACCACTCAACACGCAGCACACCGAACCAGCTCAAATCGCAACAGCCCGAATCCCGCTTTCGAGGGCGAATTGTGGACACTCAGATCAGTTGCCGGCGGTGTCGACAGGGTCAGCCGATGCCGGGGATGTAACCGGGATAGACGAAGTGCCCTGGACCGCCGCCGGGTAGCAAATGACCCGTCGAACCCGGGTAGTCCATACTCAGCGGAATGAGCTTGTGCGGGTTGCCGTTCGAGTCGGCCTGCCAGCACTCCAGCAGTACGCCATGGATTCCGGTGCAGACGATGCGAGTGCTGTTGCCGTAGGGCGAGGTCAATCGATTCTCGCTGACGAAGGGATTCCAGTAGTCCGGGTCCTGAGGAGTGAGGAACACTCCGGTGACGTCCTGCGGAGCAGTCGGGCTCGGGTACGGCGGCGCGACGGGCCATTCGTCGGCGTCGGCGGTACCGACTCCGAGTGCGGCGGCACCTGCGACGACAGCAACCGTGACGGCGATACGACGAAACATGGCGCACTCCTGACGTTGGGTTCGCGTCGAATAGACCACACATGGCCGTCGATTGGGAAGCCCTCTACATTGAACGCGTGATTGCAGCGGATCGCGTCTTGCCCGTAGTGGTCACGGCCATCGGCGGATTCGTGGCCGGATATTCGATTCGTGAATCCCTCGGCCAGGATGTGTTCCATATCGAGTCGACGGGGAAGTGGTACGGAGCGTTCGTCACCGCGCAATGGGCTGGCTCTATCACTGTTTTGATGGCGGTGCTCGTGCTCGTGATGGTCCATCGCCGTCGCCCCCGGATATCGGCTGCCTTAGCAACCGTTCTCGGCTCCCTGCTGGTGGCACTGCCGTCCTTCGTGCCGATCGCGGCCAATCAAGCGGTGACGACCAATGCGCTCGGTGCCGGCGCTCTGGTCGGCATCTGCGGATTCATCGCCGGTGGACGCAGGCTCCCGTCGGGCGGCCTTGCAGTAGGACTGCTGGGCTCGATGTTGTTCTACAGCGCGATCTCCCGGCTACGCGGACCGCGTGAGGGTCGGTGGATGGACGGGCTGGGGCCGTATCTGGTGGAATCCACGGTCCCGCTACTCCTCCTTCTCGCAACCACTATCGTGCTGCTCGTGGCCGTCCGGCGGGCATCCGTGGGCCGATTCGAAACCTCCGACGCAGTAGCCGCTCTCGTGCTGGGATTCGTCTGTCTGGTGGTCTACATCTATCTGGGCAATACGACGTCGACGGCGAGCACGTGGATTTTCGCCGTCGCGATCGCCGTCTTGGTGGCATACGGTGTTGCGTTCGACCTCGGTGGCCTCGACGGCCGATACGTGATGTCGGGCTTGGCGATAGCGGCGTCGGGAGTCAATGCGCTCGGGTGGGGCGACGCGTCGTGGTGGGTACTCGTCGTGGCCGCGGTGTTGTTCGCCGGAGCGGTGGGAGTGGGCCTGCGACGCGATCTCACCACGGCCGCGTGTGCACTGCTGACCGTTGTGACGGCCACCGGTCTACTGCCCATCGGAGACGACTCGATCAATACCGTTGGGGCTGTGTGCTATTGCGTGCTGCATCCCATCGCTGTCGGATTGCTCGTCGGATCGGCACGAGCGACGCGCACGGTGGCGTCGACCATCGGTCCGCTCGTACCGTTCGCACTGACGCTGTTCTCGGTGTCGGCACCGGTGCCGCCGCGGGTGTTCGGTTGGACGGATGGGACATCCGACGACTATGTGCCGCCCATTGTCTGGTTGTATTCGCCACTTCCCGTCGGCGTTGTCGTAGCGATGATCGTCATCCTGGTGTGTCTCGTCCTCGGTTCGAGGGCCGAGCGCGAGCATCACGATCGCGTCTCGGATTCGTCCGGTCCATAACGCTCGGGACGTTTGCTCGAGGTAACGTCACCTCATCTTCGGCCGATGTAGAAACTCGACCGGTGTAACTCGACGAAAAGGTGAAACAGCGTGCCACGATCTCGACGACACGGCTTCCAGCGATTCGGTTCGGCTGCGGCCGTCGCCCTCGCAGTGGCGATTCTTCCGACCGCGCTGATGACGCCCGTCGCGTCCGCGGACGAACTGCCCGCCGCAACGACTCAGTCGAGCAACGGCTCGCGAATCGAATCGGTGAACACCCTCGACGGCCGCCAGGTTCAGCTCCAGGTGTACTCCGCGTCGATGAACCGCACCATTCCGGTGACGGTGCAGCGCCCCGCCGACGAGAGCGTGTCGCGTCCGGTGCTGTACCTGCTCAACGGTGCAGGTGGCGGCGAGGATGCGGCATCGTGGCAGTCGCAGACCGACGCCGAGGCCTTCCTGTCGGACAAGAACGCCTACATCGTGACTCCGCAGAAGGGCAAGTGGTCCTACTACACCGACTGGCTGCAGGACGATCCGAAGCTCGGCAGCAACAAGTGGAGCACCTTCCTCGGTGAAGAACTGCCTCCGCTGATCGATGCGCAGTTCGACACCAACGGTCGCCAGTCGCTGGCAGCGTTGTCCATGACGGGCACGTCGGTTCTCAACATCGCAATCAAGTACCCCGGCAAGTTCACCGGTGTCGCGGCATACAGCGGTTGCGCGCAGACCTCGGACCCGATCGGTCAGCAGTTCGTCAAGCTCGTCGTCGAGACGTACGGCGGCGGAAACGTCGAGAACATGTGGGGCCCGCTCGACGGCCCCGTGTGGCGCGAGAACGATCCGCTGCTCAACGCCGAGAAGCTGCGCGGCACCCAGATCTACATGAGCACCGGCAGCGGACTGCCCGGCATCCCGAACGACACCTTCGCCAACCCGCGACTGAAGAACGACCCGGCGACGCTCGCCAACCAGGTCATCGTCGGCGGCGGCATCGAGCTGGCCACCAACTTCTGCACGTCCAACCTGGCCAAGCGTCTCGACCAGCTGGGAATCCCGGCAACTGTCGACTTCCGTCCGGTCGGCAACCACTCCTGGGGCTACTGGCAGGACGACCTGCACAAGTCCTGGCCGTTCCTGGCAGGATCGCTCGGCATCTGATTCATCCTGATCGAAGACGGCCATCCGCACCTCGTGTGCGGGTGGCCGTTTCTCGTTGCGGGGATGGGTAGGACTACATTCGAATCGAACGTATGATCGAACGATGGCACGACGCGCTCAACCTCGTCCCGCGTCTGCCGTGCGTCCGTTCAAGATGCTCAGACCACCACTCAAGGTGTGGATCGATCTGAACGTCCTCTACCCGCTACCACCGCATCACGCGTCGAAGTTCAATCCGGAAGGCTTCGATGTCCGACGCGTGGTCCCGGGGGATCTGGTCGAATGGTCCATCACCGTCGACGGCGATTGGTTGGGTCGCGTCACCTACGAACTGATGTCGCGAGACCGGAGCGAAACCGTCACACATTGGGTGCCCAGCCGGGCGCTGAAACCGCTGTAGAACGAGCGAAAGCCCCGCCTGAAAACGAGGCGGGGCTTTCCGGGTGATCACCTTCAGAAGCTGTGCTTACGCGCCTTCTTGGCGAGCTTGCGGGTGGTGCGCTTCGACGGAACGAACAGGTGTGCAGCGCTGCGGCGACGGTTGCGTCGACGGATCAGCACGAATGCGACGGCACCGGCGGCGGCTGCGATGGCGGCGATGATCGGAGTGCCGACCTTCGCGGCCTCGGCCACATCCTCGCTGTCGATGTTGCGGACCGTGGTCTTCACGTCGTCGGCGACGGCGGAAGCCTTCTCGGCTGCCTTGTCGGCGACCTGGGAGGCCTTCTCCTTCACGTCGTCGACGTCGACGTTCTCGACCTTGTCCTGGACGGTGCTCTTGACGTCTGAGGCGGTCTCGGCTGCCTTGTCGGCTACGTCTGCAGCTGCGTGCTTGGCCTGCTTGGCAGCGCCGGCCGCGGAGTCGGCAACGCTCTCGGCGGCGTCGGAAACCTTGTCGGCAGCCTGTTGAGTGTTGGCCTTGGCCTGGTCGGTGGCCCCTTCGGCGCGAAGGCTGTCGTCACCGGTGGCCTCACCGGCCTTCTCCTTCGCAGTCCCGGCCAGTTCTTCTGCCTTGTGCTGAGCCTTGTCGATGAAGTCGGCCATCGGTATCCCTCTTTCGTGTAGGTCGTCTCCGGAAACCGGAGCGGTGACGTCGCGGACGACGCCGGTAAGTATGAGTCGAACTCGACGGTCCGAAACATACGTCCGACCACGGGTGTTTCGGGTCACTACGACGAGTAGCCGTATTTGTGCTGCTCGGCGTGCTGTGACTACTTCGTCGAACGCGGCCACCACGTTCGACGGCGTGCGCGCGTCGCACGTGCTGAGTAGGCCGTCGACAACGAGCGCCGGTCGAAGTCCAGTCCCGACCCTCTCGACGTGAGCAGGATCAGCGCGATGACTCCCGCAGCCCCGACCGCCACGGGAGTCATCGGCTACTGGTTCCGGTTGCGTTGGGCGTGCACCCAACGAAGAGAGTGCGGTTCATGACAGCTCCTGTCTGTGATGTGCTGAAGGCTGCCATTGACACCGCCACCAGTCAATGGCACATTATGTGATGTTAGTCGCGGTGTCGCTGCTCGGTCGGCGTCCGGGCGATGGTGTTCGGTGAGACAGCGAGGCGCGTCGATGAATGCAGATACCTGGCCCGAGGTCGACGGTTCGACCCACGACAACTTCAGGGATGTGCTCATCGTCGGTGCGGGTATTTCGGGAGTCGGAGCCGCGTATCGCTTGCAGGAGATAGCACCGGAGCTCAGCTACGCGATCCTCGAAGGGCGCGAGCGAGCAGGCGGTACCTGGGACCTGTTCCGGTACCCGGGAATTCGTTCGGACAGCGATATCTTCACGTTCTCGTTTCCGCACACGCCTTGGCAGGGAAACACTCTGCTTGCCCATGGCGAAGACATTCGCAACTACATCGTCGATACCGCTCACACCAACGGCATAGACGAGCGCACGCACTTCTCTACCTCCGTCGTTGCGGCGAACTGGGATTCGTCGACCGACCTATGGACCGTCGACACGCTGTCCGACGGCGTTCCGCGAACGTATCGAAGTCGATTCGTGTTCTTGTGTACCGGATACTTCGACTACTCGGGTGGGTACACCCCTGACCTTCCCGGGATGGAGAAGTTCACCGGGCAGGTGGTGCATCCCCAGCAGTGGCCGGAAGGTCTCGACCACACCGGTAAGCGGGTCGTTGTCATCGGAAGTGGCGCGACGGCAATCACTTTGGTGCCTTCGCTCGCGGTCGATGCTGCGTCGGTGACGATGCTGCAGCGTTCTCCCACGTACATTGCGTCCCTGCCGATGACCGATCCGTTCACCACCCTCACTCAGCGTGTGCTGCCGGACTCCCTCGCGCACAGTGCACTGCGGTGGCGCAATGCACTGTTGATGGTCGGCTCGTATCAGCTGTGTCGACGTGCGCCGAAGACGGCCCGCAGGGTGTTCAGGGCGATGACGAAGGCGCAGCTTCCGCGTGGATACGACGTCGACAAGCACTTCAAGCCGACGTATGCCCCGTGGGACCAGCGGCTGTGCGTCGTGCCGGACGGCGATCTCTTCAAGGCCATTCGCTCCGGCCGCGCGACCGTGGTGACCGACCGGATAGCCGAGATCACCGCCGACGGGATCCGGTTGGAATCTGGTGACGAGATCCCCGCCGACATCATCGTCACCGCAACCGGATTGAAGCTCCAGGCGTTCCGGGGGTATCGAATTGTCTCTGGACGGTGAGCGGCTCGAGGTGCACGACAAGTTCGTCTACAAGGGTCACATGCTCGAGGACGTACCCAACGTTGCATGGTCCATCGGGTACACGAATGCATCGTGGACGCTCAAGGCCGACATGACGGCGCAGGCAGTAGCCAAACTGTTGGTGTACATGCGGTCTCACGGCTACACCCATGCGATCCCGGACCGACAGGGCAAGGCCGTGGACTCTCGTCCGGTCGTCGACCTCGCCTCCGGATACGTCACGCGTTCCTTGAACGAGCTACCCAAATCGGGGACCGAACGTCCCTGGTCGGTGCGGCAGAACTACATTCTCGACAGGATCGACGCACGATTCGACGATCTGACGGAATCGATGACGTTCGGCCGAGCGGACAACGCCCGTGTGGCGGGGGCGGATATCGCGCCCGTGTACCGCATCTGGCCGAGAAAGGTCGGCACGCAATGACTTCCGACATCGACGGTCTGACCCTCGCGCACACCATCCGGGGTGAGGGCCCTACATTGGTGCTCATTCACGGCATCGTGCACAGACAACATGCGTGGGACAGTGTCGTCGACATACTGGCGCGGCATCGACGAGTGGTGACGGTGGACCTGCCCGGCCACGGCGCGTCACCGGACTTGCCCACCGAGGAATTCGACCTGGGTCCGTGGATCGTGGCCGAGTTGGAGCGATTTCTCGACTACGTTGCGGTGGACGGCGAGAAGCCGCACGTGGCCGGTAATTCGTTGGGTGGATACTTCGCGATGGAACTTGCTGCCCGCGGGTCGGTCGCCTCGGCGACCGCCCTGTCACCGGCCGGTTTCTTTCGCGGACACTGGGATCAGACTCGGGCGCTCTTCGTGTTCCGTCTGTTGCGGGCGTTGTCTCGAGTGATGAGCCCGATCGCACCGACCGTCATGCGTTCGGTCGTGGGACGCACGATCGCCAACGCTGTCTTCTACGCCAAGCCGTGGCGAGTTCCCGCGGCAACGGCCACGATCGACGCGCTCAGCATCACTACCAATCGTGCGATCGACGCGGCCGGAAACGCAGTGCCGCGCTTCAGCGTTCCGGTCGACGAGTCCGTTCCTGTCACCGTCGCGTGGGGACGCCGGGACCTGGTGTTGCCGGTATATCAGGCACCGCTGGTGCGTCGAACGTTTCCGCAGGCAGAAGTTCGCACCTACTCGGGGCTCGGGCACGTTCCGATGTCGGACGATCCGGAGTTGGTGGCCTCGATTCTGTTGAGGGGATCACGAACCGTCTCGCGCTCGGCGTGACCGTGCCGGAGAAGGTCGACGGGCGAAGCCATCGGTGGCACGATCACCGGATCACTCGGCGCCGTGAACTACTCGATTGCACACTGGCCGCCATTCGTCGGCATGGGCACGACATCGGGATGGACGAGATCGCCGCGGCGAACCACGTCTCGAAAACTGTTCTGTACAAACACTTCGCCGACAAGAAGGGGCTCGCGAACGCCGCGATGGCGCGATACGTCGAGACTGCACTGGTGCCTCGGATCCGGGACGCGATCTCCGAGGATCTCGACGAATATCACCTCACCCGTGCCGTGATCACTGCCTATGTCACGACGGTCGCCACCGATCCCGAGATCTACATCTACGTGCACGCGAACAATGCGGTCGGTGGCAACCAGGACATCGTCACCGCATCGGAAGAACTGATCGCAGAGTTGCTGACGACCGTCATCGCCGACAGATTTCGAGAGCGGGAGTTCTCGACGGCCGGCTCGACGCCCTTCGCTTTCGCCATGATCGGTGCGGTCCGGTTGGCGTCGCACTGGTGGATGTTCGACCGGACCATGACGGTCGACGAGCTCATCGACTACCTCACCATGATGGTCTGGGGCGGTATCGCGGGGATTGCACGAGCCTCCGGCTCCGCCGCGGCGTTCGCCTCGAAGCCGCATTCGTTGACGCTCGAGGGCTGAGCGCCCTCCTCCGGGATCAGCGGTCGAACACCGCACGAACGCTCGTGGAATCGGGCACGGACTGGCAGGCCAGTCGGACGCCGTGCTGCAGTTCGTGTTCGTCGAGCGTCTCGTTGGCGAGCATGTTCACCGTGCCCTCGGTGAGGGTGTACGCACAACCGCCGCAGGTTCCTTCGCGGCATACGTACGGCGGGTCGAGACCCAACTCGAGGAGTCGGTCGAGCAGCTTCGTGTCTGTATTCCAGGTGAACTCGGTCTCCATTCCGTCGATCTCGACCTGAGCGGTGATGGAGTTCGCGCCCGGTTCGTCGGAAATCGTCGCGTCGCCGGGCCGAAACGGATTCGAGTCGAAGGAGGAGAACACCTCGCGATGGGTTCTGTGCGCCACCGTGCCGGTCCGGGCGAGCCACTCCTCGGCGACGTTCATGTACTGCGCTGGGCCGCAGAGGAAGACCTCGCACTCGGCCGGAATGTTCGCACCCAGCGAAGCCAGTCCCGCAGCGGTGGGCAACCCCGATTCCGAGGTGTACCAATGGTGAACGTTCAGTCGTTCGGGAAAGCGAGACCGCAGTTCGGTCAGTCGCTCTGCGAAGATCACCGAGTCGCGATTCTGGTTGGCGTAGACGAGGGTGATCCGATTCTCGTGCTGCACCAGGGCGGTCTCGAGTATCGACATGATCGGGGTGATGCCGCTGCCGGCGGCCAGCAGGACGAAATGGTCGTCCCAGCTCTTGGGTCCGAACATGCCCGACGGCTTCAGCGCCTTGAGTCGCATCCCACGAACAGCGTTGTCGTGCAACCAGTGTGATGCCAGACCGTCCTGAATGCGCTTGACGGTCACAGTGGGGAACGGGTCCCGGACCGGAGAGCTGGAGAAGGAGTAGCACCGGGCCACCGATCCGCCGTCCGTGCACGGAATCTCCAGGGTGAGGAATTGTCCCGGCTCGTACCGAAACTGCGCTTCCCGATGCTCGGGAACCAGAAAGCCGAGGGAGATCGCATCTTCGGTCTCGAGGGTCACCTCGGCGATCTCCAACTCGAAGATCCTGTCCTCGGGACCGATGGCAGACGCATCCAGTTCCGCCGGTGGATTACTCCTGAACATCGTCACGTGTGCTCGCTCCCTTGCGCTTTCGGTGTTGGACGCCACTGTCGCACACTTCGCCACTAAATAATAGGCCATTGACAAATGGCGAATAGCGGGTGAGGGTGATGACGTGACTCCGACCACCGACGACGACTACCTGCCTCGCGGCGCGTTCAGGGCCGGGTCTCGGCGAACCCGTCTGGCTGCCTTGATGACTCGGCTGATTCTGCGTCCGATGACGAACCTGCTGCCGACCTCACGCGGCGGCATCGAGTTCTCTCGACGCCTCGTCGCCACCTCGATGAACCTGTGCGGTCCGGTCCCGAAAGGAACGGCAGTGGACCTCCTGGCCGAAGGCCCGGTTCGCGGTGAGTGGGTGCGAGCACCCGGCCTGTCGCCGGGGCCACGCGTGATCCTCTACATCCACGGCAGTGCATACGTCATCTGCTCGGCGCGGACGCACCGTGGTCTCACCGCACGATTGTCCAGGGCGACGAGCCTGCCGGTGTTCACGGTCGACTACCGGCTCGCCCCGGAACACCCATTTCCCGCCGCAGCCGACGACCTCGAAGCCGCGTACCGCTGGCTGCTGGGCCAGGGGTACGACGCATCGAACATCGTCATCGCCGGGGACTCTGCCGGCGGACACCTGGCCGCTGACCTGATCATCGAGAACGACCGAACCGGGACGCCGCAGCCGGGAGCATTGGTGTTGTTCTCGCCGTTGATCGATCTCGACTTCGAGCTATCGGCGCGCATGGAACGCACGCGCAAGGACCCGATGATTTCGGCGAAGGCAGCGCGAGGACTCGTGGCGCTGTACACCGACGGCCACGATGCGGATCTCCCGCGTCTCCGGCTCGATCTCGGACGTGTGCGAGAGCTGCCACCGACGCTGATCCAGGTGGGCGGAGCCGAGATGCTCAGGGGCGATGCGCGACACCTGCACTCCATGATCGACGCGGCCGGCGGAGAGAGCGAACTCGAAATCTGGCCCGATCAGATGCACGTGTTCCAAGCTCTCCCGAGGTTGATCCCCGAGGCCGACCGAGCACTAGAGCATGCATCCGCATTCATCGCGTATGCGCTCGATAATCAAGCCCTACAACATAATTCGAAGGAACAGGTATGTCGATGAGAAGCAAGACCGGAAGACCCTCGTACGGGTCGAGAGCGGTAGTGACCGGCGCAGGCAGCGGCATCGGCCGGGCGTTCGCATTGGAACTGGCTCGACGTGGAGGAGCCGTCATGTGCGCCGACATCTCGTTGCCGCGAGCGCAGGAGGCCGTCGCGATGGTGAACGCCCTCGGCGGCACCGGATACGCCGTCGAGTGCGATGTGTCGATCCGCGAGAACGTCGAGGAACTGGCCCTGCGTGCAAGTATCGAGTTC
This sequence comes from Rhodococcus sp. NPDC077669, assembly GCF_040686915.1. Taxonomy (NCBI): domain Bacteria; kingdom Bacillati; phylum Actinomycetota; class Actinomycetes; order Mycobacteriales; family Nocardiaceae; genus Rhodococcus; species Rhodococcus sp. NPDC077669. The sequence continues at coordinate 10,155 of NZ_JBFBMD010000013.1, forward strand.
GACGGACCCACCACGGTGCTCATCAACAACGCAGGCGTCGGAATCGGCGGAAAGCCCGTCGGCAACATCGGTTTCGAGGACTGGAACTGGGCCTTGGGAATCAACCTCTGGGGCGTGATCCACGGCTGCGAGGTGTTCACGCCCGGGCTTCGGGCCGCGGGTGAGGGCGGGATCATCAACGTCGCGTCCGCCGCCGGCTTCGCCGCTGCGCCGCTGATGGGTCCGTACAACGTCGGCAAGGCCGCAGTGATGAGCCTGTCGGAAACGATGGCGGCGGAATTCTCGGGTACCGGTGTGCGGGTGTCGGTTCTGTGTCCCACCTTCGTCAAGACCAACGTTGCCGTCGACGGCCGGATCACCGCGAGTTCGTCCCGACTGGCCGAGTTCGCGATGCGCTGGACCGGACGGTCTCCCGACAAGATCGCTGCCAGAACGCTCGATGCATTCGACCGGGGCCGGCTCTACGTCGTGCCCCAGTTCGACGCCAAAACCGTCTGGCGGTTCAAGAGATTGCTGCCCGCCGTGTACGTGCGCTTTCTCGGCTTGCTCAATCGTGTGCTGCCCGCCGAGCAGCAGCCGGCGAAGAACGAATCCCTCACCTCGACAACCACAGGAGCCTGACATGGCAATGGACTTCGAAGACATGTTGACCAAGATCAAGGACCGTCAGTGGGCATTGGCGGACATCGACTGGGACGGCCCGGGAGCCGAGACCATCAGCCCCGAACTGCACGCCAAACTCAAGCCCTTCATGTCCGATCTGATGTGGATCGAGAACGTGGGCGCTCGCGGCTTCGCGGCGATGGCGCTCAAGGCACCGAACGAGACTCTCGCGGAGATCTATCGCTACTTCCACGCGGAAGAGCAGAAGCACGCCAACGCCGAGCTCGCTCTCATGCGTCGTTGGGGCATGCTCGACGGTGACCGGATGCCCGAGCCGAACGTCAACGTCAAGCTCGTCATCGACTGGCTCGACAAGCATTCCGACGGGCTGTCTCTGACCGTGCTGGGCACCGTCATACCGATGCTCGAGGTGGCCCTGGACGGCGCGCTGGTGAAGTTCATCATGGGCGAGATCGACGATCCGGTGTGTCAGGCCGTGTTCAAGAAGATCAACTCCGACGAATCTCGGCATCTGGCGGTCGATTTCGCGGTCATCGAATTGCTCGGGCATTCCCGGATGCGCAAGCTGGTGGTCGAGACCATCGGTGCTTGGATGAACCCGGCCCTCATCGTCGGATTGCTGCGCTACATCCCACTGCTGAACAAGATGCGCGACAACATCGTCGAGATGGGTGTCGACGAGGAGCGGCTCTACACCGCGATGAAGCGATTCCGCAGTGTGGGGGAGCGTAGCCCCGAGGCGCTCCGCGTGCCGATGTATCGATTCGTGCAGTGGCACAGCAGCATTGTCATCAACCGCAAGCATCCATACCACCGCGTTGCGGATGGCCTGGTGAAGCTCACTCGCCGGTACCCGACCAAGACTCTCAATTCCGAGCCCACCTGGGCCAAGGAACTGACCTACGAGCCCGTCGCATGAGCGATTTCGATGTGCGCGAAGGTGTACTCGACGCCGTGATCGTCGGTGCGGGATTCGCCGGAATCGGTACCGCTATCCGACTGCGCAACAGTGGAATCGAGAGTGTCGCGATCCTCGAACGCGGCAGCGCCGTCGGTGGAACCTGGCGCGACAACACTTACCCGGGCGCAGCCTGCGACATACCGTCGAGGCTGTATTCGTACAGTTTCGCGCCCAATCCCAACTGGTCGCACACCTATTCCGGTAGTGGTGAGATTCTCGATTACATCCACACAATGGTGCGTGAGTTCGACATCGGATCGCGTATTCGATTCGGACACAACGTAGTCGACATCATCTGGAACGAGGCGGCCGGGCATTGGCACGTGAGCATCGACGGGCACCCCGATGTTCGGGCGCGCACGGTGGTGATGGCGTCGGGGCCGCTCGCCAATGCCAGCCTGCCGAACATTCGAGGCATCGATACCTACGAGGGACACAAGATCCACAGTGCACGGTGGGATCACGACTACGACTTCGAGGGTAAGAAGGTCGCGGTCGTGGGAACCGGGGCGAGCGCGGTACAGATCGTGCCCGAACTGGTGAAGATCGCCGATACGGTCAAGGTGTTCCAACGCACCCCGGGTTGGACGCTGCCCAGGATCAATCGAAAGGTGCAGGCAGGCACCAAGCGTCGATACGCCCGGTACCCGCAGACGCAGGCCCTGGCGCGGTCGCTGTGGTTCTGGGGGCACGAGTCCGTTGCCCTCGGTGTCGTGTGGAAGACCCCGTTGACGCGCATCGTCGAACTGGTCGGGCGCGCGCATCTGCGTCAGCAGGTTCGCGATCCGTGGCTGCGGCGACAGCTGACACCCCGATTCCGGGCCGGCTGCAAGCGATTGCTGATGACCAGCGACTACTACCCGGCCCTGCAGAAGCCGAACTGCACGTTGGTGACCTGGCCGATCGCGACGCTCTCACCCAAGGGCATTCGAACCGTGGAAGGCGTCGAGCATCAGTTCGACGCCATCGTCTTCGCGACCGGGTTCGACGTGTCCAACACCGGAACACCCATTCCGATCACCGGACGCGACAGCCGCGTGCTGGCCGACGAATGGAGCGCGGGAGCCAAGGCGTACAAGAGCATTGCAGTATCGGGCTATCCGAACATGTATTTCACCTTCGGGCCGAATTCCGGCCCGGGACACAGTTCGGCATTGGTGTACATGGAGGCGCAGATCGACTACATCGTCGAGGCGATCTCTCTGGTACTCGAAGGAGATCTGCACAGCGCCGATGTGCGCCAGGACGTCCAGGATGCCTACAACGAGGACATGCAGCGCAAACTGGCGAAGACGACCTGGAATTCCGGTTGCAGCAGTTGGTATCTCACCGAGGACGGCTTCAACGCGACCATGTTCCCGGGTTTCGCCACCCAGTACGTCAACCAACTCAGAGGTGTCGAACAGGGCGATTTCACCATGGTTCCGCGCCGCGTCGACCTGCCGCAGGAACCGGCACAGGTCGTCGCCCACTCCTGAATCGCTCGAGAGCACGCTTGTCGTTTCGATGACGGTCGGATTCGGCTCTTCCTTCCGCCGCGTGGTCGACGTATATCCTGAAGGTCGACGCGCGGCGGAGGTAGGGAGCTCGGTGGAGTATCGAATCGACGACTTGGCCCGAGAGGCCAAGACGACCACTCGCAACGTGCGGGCGTACCAGGAACGCGGGCTGCTGCCGCCGCCCACGCTCCGAGGACGAGTAGGTATTTACAACGACGATCACCTGACTCGATTGAAGGTGATCGACTCGCTGCTTCAGCGGGGGTTCACCTCGGCGCACATAGCCGATTTCCTGTCGGGCTGGGAGCAGGGCAAAGACCTGGAAGAAATCCTGGGCCTGCAGGAAATCGTGACTCGCAAGTGGTCGTCGGCCGAGACCACGGTCATTCCCGTCGAACTGATTGCGCAATTTCTCGGTGAGGACAACGACGACATCGTTGCCCGACTGATCGAGGCGAAACTGATCAGAATCGACGGTGACCAGTGCGAGATTCTCGATCCGACCCTCCTCGAGGTGTTCGTCGACCTGAGTCAGTACGGCTTCACATTGGAACGTCTGCTCGACCAGCACGAGCGGACCGCGTCGAAAATGAACGAAATCGCCGAGTCGATGGTCGGGAGCGTGACCGACCATCTGGCCGCGAAACACGGTCCAGGTTGGCTGCCCAAGTCCGGAGAGGTAGCCGAGACCACCGAGATGTTCGAGAAGATGCGCAGCCTTGCCATGAAATCGGCACAGGCAGAACTGGCGCGCGCACTGGACCGGGTACAGGAACGCGCCCTCGACGATTATCTGTCGGAGACTCTGTCGAAGCGCACGTGACGTGGTTTGAAGCCTGCCACAATCGGACATACCTGCCCTTCGACAGCCGAACGGCGGCTGACCGCCTAAGGGGGCACCAATGAGGTTCGTAACGTTGATCGTTCTGGTTTGGCTGATCATCGGCGCATTCGCGTCGTACCAGCGCGGAGACTTCGAGAATGCGCCCGAGAACTGTGCAGGTGCGGGCACAATCGCCCTCACCGTCGTTGCCGGTCCGCTCAACTACTTCGGAATCAACCCCGAGGTCACGGACTGCAACGTCACCGTGCCGCAGCCCAGCGAGTGATATGAGTCGCTGACTGCGCGCTCGCGGAGCGCCTTCCCTAACCTGGTGAGGTGTTCCGCGGACGCTGGTTGCTGTTTCTCGCCCTGGCGATCCCAGTTGTCCTGGTGTCGTCGGTAGGTGTCGGCGGCTACCTCGCGTTCACCAAAGCTCGGGTGGATCCGCTCGTTGCCGCCGACGCAATCGTGGTGCTCGGCGGCGAACACGACGGACGCGAGGCCTACGGCATCTCGCTCGCCCAACAAGGCCTGGCCACGACAGTGGTGCTGTCCGATCCCTACGGATCCAGCGATCCGACGATGAAGAAGGCCTGCGCAGCGTCCACGTCGCAGTTCGAGGTGTTGTGCATTCCGCCGTCGCCCTCGACCACCCGTGGCGAAGCCATGTTCACCGAAACCCTTGCCCGCGAACGCGGCTGGAACCACGTCATCGTCGTGACGTGGCGGTATCACCTCCCGCGTGCCCGGTACATCTTCGATCAGTGCTTCGACGGAACCGTCACGATGCGTCCGACGCCTCGCGCGTACGACTTCTCACTCGTCGAATGGGAGTTCACGTACCTGTACCAAATCGCAGGGTTCGTCAAGGCCGGAGTGCAGGGCTCCTGCCAGGATTCGGGAAGCGACTGACCGGATTCGGTCACAGAATCTTGTGATAGAGCGTCACACCGGACTTCCACGCCAGGAACCCGAACATCACCGCGGCAATTCCACCCACCACGTTCGCGCCGAAGAACAGTGCTGCAGAGCGATACCGACGATCTCGCGCAAGCCCGATCGTCGCCAGCGTCGTCCCCGCCAACGGAGCCACCGACGCCAGAAACCCGACCGCCACCACGGAGCGAACAGCGTTCGGCGGATCGAGTGCGAACACCAACCCCAGCGCGGCACACGCCACCAGATTCAGTGCCGTCGCCCGTCGCCTCGACCGGAGGGCGAACGAGAACACGAACTGGCCCAGAGCCGCGAGTCCGCCGCCGGCGGCCACCAGAATCAACGTCGTCACAGCGTCGGGCTCGTTCGTGTCGGTCTCGTGATCGCAGCCCCGACGGCCATCGCGATCAACGCGAACACCGGCGTCGCCACCAGATAGATCACCGAATTCCACGCCCCGCGATGGGTGACCGCCTGAAACGCGTACAGACCGAACGTCGTCAGACCGCACGCAAGACCGAACAACCCGGCCCGAGTCACCGGAGCCCGACGACCGGACAGATACCCCAACGCAGCACCGACGAGCAGACAGCCGAACACATTCACACCGAACGTGGACAACAACTGCCACCGCGGCGTCGCCCGCCACGTCCACACCTCGTACCGAAGCGCCGCACCGACCGCGCCGCCCACAACGACCGCGACGTACTGCCCGAGCGAGCGACGACGCAGACCGCGACCGTCCATGGAATGCAGGCCCTCGATCACCTGGACAAGCCTAATGCGATCGATACCCCTCGGCTGAGTGAGCCGACGGCGGCAAAACAACCCGAAGGCCACCCCCCGGGGGGACTCAATGTCACGTTCGGTGGTCCGGAGTGGAGCCTGCGGAACGACCATCGACACTTTTCGGGGGTCAATGTCACGTTGAGTGGACTTTTCGGGGGTCAATGTCACGTTGAGTGGACTTTTCGGGGGTCGATGTCACGTCGAGTGGACTTCGGTGGCGGGGCGGGGGAGCGAGGTAAAGTCTTCGTGTGACTGCGGACGAATCGGGGCTCGGACCCCAGCATTTCGATGTGATTGTTGAATGGCGTGATCAGGATGTCGTTCTGTCGGTGTCGGGTGAGTTGGATTTGGTGACGGCTCCTGATCTGTCCGAGTCCGTGGCTCTGGTGCTCGAGAAGTCGCCGTCGGCTGTGGTCATCGATCTCAGTGATGTGGGTTTCCTCGCATCGGCAGGCATGTCGCTGCTGGCGTCGACGCATCAGCAACTGGGCGGTACTGCCGGGTTTGCCGTGGTGGCGGACGGTCCGGCGACGGGGCGTCCATTGACTTTGGTCGGGCTCGACGAGGTGTTCGGCATCTATGCGACGGTCGACGAGGCGCTCGTTGCGATTCATGCGGGTAGATCCTGAAGTTTTGGGTAGACGGGATTCATGATGGCGACTCTCTTCGGAGGTGACGACTCACGTACCGACAGTTCGATCTCGACGGCAGGTGCGCGAATGGAAGAACTGCTGTTCACCGACGAGCCTGCCGATGCGGATCGAGCGTCGGAGCTTCGGCGTGAACTCGGTGACTGGTTGAACGAGTTGGGCGTCGACCCGGATCGCGCGTACGACGTCGTGTTGGCGACGTACGAGGCGATAGCGAACAGTGTCGAACATGCGTATCGCGATCACACCGACCGAGGAACCCTCGATATTCGAGTGTTGTGCGGTGCGCAGGGCCGGATCGATGTGAAGGTGACCGACCGCGGCGATTGGGCGACCCGCAATTCCGATCCCAACCGAGGTCGAGGCGTCCCACTGATGCGGGCGCTGGCCGATACTGCGGCGGTGACGTCGGACCAGAACGGCACCACGGTCCACATGATCTGGGACGCGATCGGTACCAGCTGATCGTTGCTGCACACTGACTACATGGTCGATGTGCAGATCGCGACAGCCGAGAAGAAAAAAATAACGGTACCCAACCTACGGGTGTTGTGGCAGTTCGTGCGGCCTCATCGGCGCACCCTGATCCTGGGCATGATGCTCGGCCTGATCGGTACCGGAACGGCGTTGGCTACGCCGATGGTCGCCAAGGGCGTGCTCGACGGACTCGGCACCGACGCGTCGCTGATCGTTCCCGTCGTCGTTCTGGTGGCCCTGTTGGTCGTCGGCTCGGCCGTTCTGTATCTGCAGTGGATCGTGCTCGGGGTGTTGGCCGAGCGGATCGTGCTCGACGCACGCAAGTCGATCGTGCGGAAGTACTTCGGTGCCACGGTCGGCAGCCTGAACACTCGGCCCACCGGTGAGTTGGTCACCCGCGTCACCTCGGACACCGTGCTGCTGCGTGAGGCGACGTCGAATGCGCTGGTGGCCATAGTCAACAGCGTCGTGGGTCTGGTGGGCGCGTTGATTCTGATGGCGGTTCTGGATCTGGTGTTGCTGGGCGCGATCGCGGTGGCCATCGTGGCGATCGCAGTGTTGTTCGCCCGGCTGATGCCTCCGATCGCCATCGCGCAGAGGCAATCACAGGAAGCGATCGGACGACTCGGCGGCATTCTCGACGGCACCCTGCGGGCCATCCGAACGGTCAAGTCCAGCAGAGCCGAGACTCGCGAATCCGAACGCGTCATCGCGGAGGCGCGGACCTCCGCTCGGCACAGCGTGCACGCCGTCAAGATCTCGGCACTGGCGTGGACCTTCGCGGGCGGCGGCGTGCAATTGGCCATCATCGGCATTCTCGGCCTCGGGGGCTACCGCGTCAGCACCGGGGATCTGGCGGTATCCAGCCTGATCGCGTTTCTGCTTTACGCATTTCAGGTCATGAGCCCGGTCTCCACCCTCGCCACCAACATCACCGCGCTGCAGGCGGGTATGGCTGCGGCGGCGCGGATACGTCAGATCGACGACCTCGTCGTCGAAGTGGGAGAGGAAGGTACCCCCGCGCCGACCCGTTCCGTTGTCGACGCTGCTCCGGCGCTCGAATTCCGCAGTGTGACAGCATGTTACGGTCCGGGACGAGAGCCGGCCGTGCGAGGAATCGACCTGGACGTCCCCGCGCGTGGTCACACAGCGATCGTCGGTCCCTCCGGTGCAGGCAAGACCAGCGTGTTCTCTCTGATCCTGCGGTTCCTGACGCCCGAGAGCGGCGAGATACGGCTCGGCGGAACGCCGTACAGCGAGCTCACGATCGACGAGGTGCGCTCTCGACTGTCCTACGTGGAGCAGGAGACGCCGGTGATCCCCGGTTCTGTGCGGGAGAACCTGTTGTTCAGTCACCCGGACGCCAGTGAGGGTGACATCTGGGCGGCGCTCGAGTCGGTGCACCTGGATTCGACCATCCGCGCTCTGGACGAGGGATTGGACACCGACCTGATCGGCTCGACGGTGTCCGGTGGGCAGCGGCAACGAATCGCGTTGGCGCGCGCCATCGTTCGACGCCCGCAGATCCTGCTGCTCGACGAGGCGACGGCTCAGGTCGACGGACGCACCGAGGCGGCGATCCACGAGGTGATCCGTTCCATCGCCGAGGATGCTGCCGTCGTCACCATCGCGCATCGGTTGTCCACCGTGCTCGACGCCGACACCATCCTGGTGATGGACGATGGGGTGGTTCGCGCACGCGGAACGCATGCTGAGCTCATGGCGTCGGACGAGCTGTATCGAGAATTGGTGGCCGCGTTGAGAATCGGAGACAGCGCGCCCGATCTGACAGCGGGGCGTCCGTGAGATCTACCGGCCCGACTCGGTGGTCGTGGGCTCGTCGGTCGTCGGCTCGTCGGTCGAGTCCTCGTCGGTGGTGGTCGTGGTAGTTCGGTCCGACCGCTTGGTGGTTGTTCGGGGCGTCCGCGTCGTCGTCTGAGGCCGCTCCGGCGTCGTCGTCGGCGGCTTGGCGGTGGTGGGCACCGCGACCTGCCAGGTGGGCGACGGCGGAACCACGACGATCGCGGACGTCGGTGACGCCTGGACCGAACTGAGGGAATCCGACTTCAGCGCAGGCGGCCTGACGTCCTGGCTCGAATCGTCGAACGCGCCGCCGAGGGCACCGATGACCAGACCCACGGTGACGGCTACTCCGGCACTCGCCACTGCTGCCAACGCGATGACCTTGTCGCGCATGAACAGACCCTAACGCCGTGGCCGCACCCGGGTGGTCGGCAATGATGCGAGAACGTTACCGCAGCGTGCGAATTCGTGGTGGGTCGAAGTTTACGGCTGCGCCAGTCGGAGAACATTCGGCAACGATGCTGCGATCAGCTCGCCGGCTTCCTCGTACACGGAGGGGTCGCGGCGGTACGGGTCGCCGATATCCAGCGTCTCGACGCTGTGGACGGCCCGCGCGTCGGCGAGGGCGGCAACCGATCGTGCGCCCGACGCCGCGGCCAGGCTCGACGCCTCGAGCAAGGTGAAGGTGCGACGCATGTGCCGCGGCGACAGCGCGAGCACGGCGTCGCGATGCGACGCGGTCATCGTCAGAACGAGTTCGGCGTCGGCGGTGATCGCCGGAGTGAGGCGTCGAGCCACGAAGCCCTCGGGATCGCCGCCGAGTTGCGACAACACCAACGCGGCCGTCGGGTCCATCGCGTGCCCGGTCAGTCCCTGTGTCCCGGCACTGCTGGCGGTCAGCTCGAATCCGCCCTCACGGGCGAAGGCGACCGCAAGGCGCTCGGCAGTCGGAGATCGGCAGATGTTGCCGGTGCAGACGAACAGAACTCGCATGCCGCAACTGTAGTGGTGTGGCTGGGTGCCCCAGGGGGCACCTGAACGCACCACTGCGGCGCAGCCGCACCGACGCGCTACAGTGATCAATTGGGGGGATCGAGACTGGTTCGTGACATGAAGTCTCGGCGTGTGTTGACGGGGAAATCGACAAGAGGCAGGTAATGACCGAAGTTCTCGGTGTGTCGGTGGGGGCCAGCGCGGTGCGCATGGCTCGACCCGACCTGCGCCCTCAGGATTCGGGACGCCTCGACTTCCACCACGACACCGTCGACGCCTACTGGGACCGGGCCGAGGAACTGGCCGCGGAGTCCATCGGTGTGGTGCTCTCGCAACCGGGCAACGGTGGCCCAGTGCAGGCAACCGGCGTGGCGTATCGCGACCAGCAGCAGTTCGGTGAGATCCAGCAGGCCATGGCCGGTCAGCGGCTGTACAACTATCGACTCGTTCCCGAGGCTCGGGCTGCGCTGCAGTACCTCGAAGCGTCGGGCGAGCTGGGGCATTTCGGCACCATCGCGTTGTACGACCTGGGCAGTTCGGGTCTGACGATCAGCGTGATCGACCGCGGTACAGGCCAAGTTCTGCTGGCAGAACGCACCATCGACATCAGCGGCGACGACTTCGATCGCCTGATCGCCGACAACCAGTTGGCCAAGCAGGGCGTCGACATTGCCGACAACCAAGAACTGAGCCTGTTCACCGCGCGGTGCCGGGTCGCCAAGGAACAATTGTCGACCAGCGGCGCAGTATGTCTTCCGGGCGACGGCGGTGTCATCCTGATCTCCCGCGAGGCATTCGAGTCACTGGTGACCGTCCCGATCGAGTACTCCGCTCGCCTGGTTCGAGACGTCATCGGGCGTTCTCCCAAACATGTCGACGCGCTGTTCCTGATCGGCGGCGGCGCCCGAATACCGCTGGTCGGAGCCATACTCGATGCTTGGGTCGGGTTACCCGTCGTCACTCCGGCAGACCCCGAATCGGTTGCGGCCCGAGGAGCGGCACTGCTCGCCACACCGGTCGTCGAGGCACCGCACCAGCCGGTTCCCCAACCGAAAGCGCAGTCCAACCCCCAGTCGAATCCGCAGGCGGGCGGGCGGCAGTCCGCGGCCGACCCGGCGTCGCTGACCGGTGCACCCGATTGGTTGACCCCGGAACCCCACTCCGACAAGCCTGCCGATTCGAAGCGCAAGGTGCGCGGTGCCGTGCTGGTCGCGGGTGGTCTCGTTGCGGTCGCCGCCCTCGGCCTGTCCCTCGGATACGGGGGTGGGTCGCCGGCCCCGACCAGTGCACCGGCAGATTCACCGGTGCCGATCACCGCAGGTCCCACGACGACCCGGGTCACCCCGACGCCGACGACGCCACCGCCGACCACAACGCCGCCGCCCACGTCCGAGCCCGTTCAGGCTCCGGCTCAGACGTATTCCGAGCCCGAGTACGTGCCGCCCGCGGCACCGGCTCCTGCGCCTGCCCCGGCACCGCTGATTCCCGGTCTGCCGCAGATCCAGCTCCCGCAGATACAGCTGCCGCCGCCTCCGGTCATTCAGCTTCCGCGCTTCTAGCCGGGGATCGTCACGGCAACTGCACCGTTGCGAGCACCGCCAGATGATCGCTCTCCGGGATCGGTAACGGCTGCACCGACCGGGCGCGGACGCTGTCACTGGTCACGACATGGTCCAACCGCGCCAACGGACGTTCGGACGGGAAGGTGCGGAACAGTCCTGCCCCCGCAGCGTCGGCCGCATCGGAGAACGGAGCCGATGCCAACCTGCGGAATTGCCGGTGATCGTTGGTGGCATTGAAGTCGCCCGCGACGATGGCAGTGTTGCCGTAGGTATCCATGATGGCCCGCATCCTCGCCAGGTCTGCGTCCCACTGGGTGGTGTGGCGCGGCGTCGCGGGAGACATCGAATGGAACGAAACGAGGGTCAGCGTCGTGCCGTCGACGACGGTGTTCGCCTGCACCGGTACGAAGCCGAAGTCGTTCAGCCGGGAGCCGTCGGTCAAGGGTGTTCGGCTCCACAATCCGGTGCCGTCGGCCACAGGCAGTGCGGCGGTGAAGGAGAACGGCAGCAGGTCGTCCAGACCGGCACCCCTCAGGTCGGTCACTTCCTCGGGCGTGAGTTCCTGGACGGCGAGCACGTCGACGTCGTGATCACGGACCGCGTCGACGATTGCGCCGGCATCGGCGTCCCCGTGCGCCACGTTGACCGTCAACACGGACAGGTCCGGTCCGGAGTTGTCCGGTCCGTCGGCCAGGAACATCGGTACCTGGACGCCCACGACGGCGACGGTGACGACGGCTGCGACTGCTGATCCGATACGCGAGCGGGCGGCGGCGAAGAGCAGGAGCGCCGCGACGGTGGCGACTCCGAGGTACGGAGTTCCGACCACCAAAGCAACGAAAGTGATCTCGGTCACGCCGACCTGTCGGACGGCAAACATTCCGAGAGCTACGGCGACGAGGCACCACCCCATGACCAGCGCTGCGCTGCGAACGAAACGGCGCACTGCGCTCGTGCCTCCTCGTGTCCGCCCGAGATGGGCATGGATGTTGCAGGTGTTGTCTACACTCGGCATGTGCCCAGCTCAGAGCGGATATGCAAGTGTCGACACGAACAAGCTGCGCATCAGCATTACCGCCGCGGAACCAACTGTTCGTTGTGTGATTGCCCGCGTTTTCGGGTTCCTGTCGTGCAGACGCTCAAACGGTGGATCAGTAAGTAGCAGTTGCGTCGAAAACAATCCTACCGCCGGATCGGAAGCGTAGAACAAACCGATTCGCTACGATGAGTGGCCTGGATGCAGGCAATATGGACAAATGCGGCTCGGGGACCGTCCGACATTGTTCCGGTAGGAGAGGCGCGTCATGTCGAACGATGCAGTGCTGGAGAGGCTCGGTACCGGCCTCCGGGTTCTCGAACTCGACCCCATCAGCTACCGGCCTCATCCCATCCACAACCACGACCGCATCTGGACCGAGACCAACTGCTACGTCGATCTGTGGATCGAGGTACTGCACTCACTGGGTGCCGATCCCGCCCCGGCGCTCGCGTTCGTGCTCAGCGCCGGCTGTGACGGACGGCAGTGGGACTTCGTGAAAATTCTGCCCGAGGATCTGCGCGCGCTCTACGGCATCGGCGTGGCCGAGATGAACGTATGGCGACCCGTTCTCGAGCACGTCGTCGAAGGGCTGCTCGACGGCACCCACGTTACGGTGGAGGTCGACGGCTTCTGGCTTCCCGACACCGCAGGCACCAGCTACCGGAATCAGCACACCAAGACCACCATCGTGCCGAATCTCGTCAACCGAGACGACAAGGTGATGGGCTACTTCCACAACCGTGGTTACTTCGAGCTGACCGGGGCGGACTTCGACGGGGTGTTCAATCTCGCGCCCGAGCCTCACGCCGAGGTGTTGCTGCCGTACGTCGAACAGGTTCGAGTCGACGCGGCAGTGCTCGACGCGGGGGTCGGTGACCGCGACCTCGACGTCGCCCGGGCACATCTGTCCAGAAGGGCACCGGGCAATCCCGTCGATGCCCTCGCTCGGCGCATCGTGGCCGACATCCCGCTCGTCCAGACGTCCGGGCCCGACGCCTTTCATCTGTGGTCGTTCGGATTGCTCCGGCAATTCGGTGCCACCGCGGAGCTTGCCGCCAACTACGTGCAATACCTCGAGAGCCGCGGGATACGTGGAGCCGGCGACGCGGCGCAGCATTTCCTCGACGCAGCGTCCGGCGCGAAGGCCGTGCAGTTCCGGATGGCGCGGGCAGCGCGTGGCCGCGCCGTGGTGCTCGACGAACCGCTGAACGACATGAGCAAGAACTGGGCGGCAGCGATGGACATCGTCGTGGGTGCATTGAGCGCGTGATCGATCTGCTCGACGGCGTGCCGTGGCGGCTGGCCCGAACCGACGCCGGATCCATCCTCGACCCCGCTGATCTGCCTGCCGACCTCGAGTGGCTCGACGCCGTCGTGCCCGGCACGGTGGCGTGCGCGCTCGGTGACACCGATTGTGCTCCGGACGAACACGATTGGTGGTATGCGACCACCGTCCCGACCGGCGATCACCCCGAGGTGCGGCTGACCTTCGGCGGAATCGCGACTCGGGCCCAGATCTGGGTGGACGGTGTTCATCGGCGAACCGTCACGTCCATGTTCGTGCCCGAGACTGTCGATCTGACGGGTTGCGGACCGACCGTCACCATTGCAGTCCACGTCGAATCTCTTGCCGCACATCTGAAGACCCGACGGCCACGTGGTCGGTGGCGATCCTCGATGATCGCTGCGCAGGGTCTGCGGCACGAGCGTACGACGATGCTGGGCCGGGCACCGGTGTACGGGCCCGTGCCTGTTCCGGTGGGTCCGTGGCGGCCGGTGTCGATGGTGCCGATGTCGAGCCCTCGTGGCGTCGGTCTGTCGACGACGGTCCGCGGCACCGACGGTATCGTCACGGTCCGCGCCGAGCTGGATTCCCCGTCGTCGACGCGAATCCTGATCGGGGACAGCGTGTTCGAGCTCGGAACGGTCGACCGTATCGATACGACTCTGACGCTGCCGGACGTCGAGCTGTGGTGGCCGCACACGCACGGACAGCCCAGGACCTACCGCCTGGCGTTGGACGTGAACGGGGTGGAATACCCGGTGGGCGACATCGGCTTTCGCGCCGTCGTACTCGATCGCTCCGGAGGCGGCGCGCAGTTGGTGGTCAACGGTAGCCCGATCTTCTGTCGCGGTGGTACGTGGACCCCACTCGATCCGGTGCGACTGTGGTCGTCGGAGCAGGACCTGCACGTAGCGTTGGTGCAGCTGCAGTCGGCGGGCGTGAACATGGTGCGCGTGGTCGGCACGCTGGTGTACGAGCAGGCCGAATTCTGGTCTCTGTGCGCGGAACTCGGCATCATGGTGTGGCAGGACGTCATGCTGGGAACCGTCGACCCGCCCACCGACGAGGTGTACACGGCGGCGGTCGCCCGAGAGCTGCACGCGTTCGCGGACATCGTCTGCGCCAATCCGGCGCTGATGGTCGTCAGCGGCGGAAGCGAAACGCAGCAGCAACCGGCGATGCTGGGGCTCGCGGCCGAGGATCAGCGAATGGACATGCTGGACACCATCGTTCCTGATTTCCTCGCCGATCGTCTGCCGGACGTCGCCTACGTGACGTCGTCTCCGTCCAGCTCGACCGGCGAATTGCACACCCACGTGGGCGACGGTATCGCCCATTACTTCGGGGTGGGCGGCTACCTGCGGCCACTGTCCGATATTCGTACCGCGGGTGTGAGATTCGCTGCGGAATGCCTGGCCTTCTCCGTTCCTCCCGAACGTGCGCAGGTCGACAGGTTCTTCGGATCTGCTGCGGTGGCAGGGCACCACCCCGAGTGGAAATCCGCGGTCCCCCGCGATCGCGGTTCGTCGTGGGATTTCGAGGACGTCCGCGATCACTACGTACGCACTGTCTTCGGTGTCGACCCGCACCTGATTCGGCGGGACGACGCCGAGCTCTACCTGGACTACGGCAGGGCGGTGATCGTCGAAGCTTTCGAGGAAGCGTTCGGTCGGTGGCGTCGGGCGTCTTCCGGATGTGCGGGCGCGCTCGTGTTGACGTTACGAGACACCGTGCCCGGTGCCGGGTGGGGCATCACCGACGCCACCGGTGCACCGAAGGCACCGTTCTACGCGCTCGCGAGGTCCGGCTCACCGACCGCAGTGCTGTTGTGCGACAACGGTCTCGACGGCTATTCGGTGGAGCTCGTCAACGACGGCCCGGCCCGATCGGGCACACTGCGCGTGGCACTGCACACCGCGCGCGGCGTGCAACAGTTCGAGCGGGCGGTATCGGTCGACTCGAACGGCTCGACCGAACTGACGGTGGACTCCATCGTGGGGTCGTTCACCGATGCCAATCACGCCTACCGTTTCGGGAGTCGGACGTACTCGGCGATCACAGTGGTGTTCGCGGGCGACGACGGAGTCGAGATAGCGCGGAACACCGCGCTCGTCGGCGCGCAGAGTCGGCAGAACACCGTGGGCCTGAGCGCGAGTGTCGTCGATACCGGAGCCGGGACGTGGGAGCTCACAGTGTCCTCGGAGTGGGCAGCGCAGTACGTCTGCGTCGATGTGGACGGCTTCGACGCGTCCGATTCGTGGTTCCATCTCGCGCCGAACGAACCGCGCACCATCACACTCGTCAACCGAGGCACCGGGAAGCCCAGGGGACACGTTCGTGCCCTGAATTCCGTCGAACGGGCGTCGGTGGCACCGAGGGTCGTGAGTGGAAGTTCGTAGTGGGCTACGAAGTTTCGTGCACGTGCCGCTAGCGGCTCACACTGAATTTGCCTCGGACATAACCGACTCCCGCGGCCCCGACGCTGGCCACCACAGCCATCGCGCCCCACGCCCGCGCCGGGTTGCCGCGAGCAGCCGCGCTCGTCTCACGGCCGACAGCACGCGGGAGAACCTTGGCGGTGTACGCACGCTCGGACGACAGTGCGTCACCCGCTCCGATCAGTCGGGCGATCGCTGCCTTGGACACGCCCTCGGCGTAGCTGCGGGTGATGAGGTAGCGGGGTCGCGTCCGATCGGCACTGACGGTGTGATCGACGACGATCGAGGGATCGAACACGATCTGCGCGTCGGGATGCGTCTGGCGGAGGCGGATGCACAGTTCCGTCTCCTCGCACCCGAGCGGAACGCGTCCGATCCGGCCGATTCCGGAGACGAAGCCGCCGAGTTCGACGACCGGCGCGCGGCGGAACGACATGTTCGCGCCCATGAGATTACGGACCTGAGCGGTTTCCGTGGGCTGCCCGCGGTAGGTGCACCCGACGACCCAATCGAGTTCGCCGGGTTCACCCACTACCTCGGCCGGTAAGAAGGCCGGACGCTTGTCCGGCCATACCGGGTATGCAGAGCCCCCAACGGCGTACACGGCATCATCCGAGTAATGGGACAGAATGGCGTCGAGCCATTCGGTCGTGCGTGGGGACGCGTCGTCGTCCAAGAAGACGACGATGTCACCCGTGGCGAGGTCGAGGGAGGTGTTCCGTGCCCCCGACAGTCCTCGTGGGTGGCTGTTCTCGACCACGTTCACGGTCTCGCTCAGCGGCAGGAATTCCGCTCGAGCGCGCTCGGCCAGCTGCTGATTGTGGTCGACGACGAGAATCAGCTCGTCGGCAGCGACGCTCTGATCGAGAACTGCACGCACGGCAGTGCACAGTTCGGACCATCGAGCCAACGTGTACGCGCAGATGACGACCGAGGAAGTCGGCAGACTCACGCCGTTCTCTCGCGGAGCTCGATGACCTCGCCGAACGACTCCATGACCTCGAACTCGAGGTCCATGTCGGTGCGGGCATCGATCGACTCACGCGACGGACGAGCGATGTGCTTGCGGGAGATTCTGCGGGCGCGCATGCGCTCGGTCATCAAGGTGCGCAGCACCCGGAAGCCGTCGGAGAAGGTGCGTAGGTTGCTCTGGCCGTAGATGCGCGCCAGCTCGACACTCGGCACTTCTTCGATCCGTACGGACGCCTCGGCGAAGCGGCAGTTGATGATGGTCTCGATCTCGAATCCGTCACCCCACAGCATCATTCCCTCGCTGCCCGGCTGATCGACCACGGGCAGATCCAGGACCGGCACCAGGTCTCGCCAGAAGGCGTTGTAGCCGTAGCACAGATCCGAGAAACGGGTGCCGAAGAGCGTGTTGGCCACCAGGTGCAGACCACCGTTGCCGGCGCGGCGCAGCGGCGTGATGTCGTGGCTGCCGCCGCCCTCGCAGAACCGGCTGCCCTTGGCGAAGTCGGCACCGGCGATCAGGGCATCGACGAACCGGGGGATCTCGGCCGCGTCGGCAGAGCCGTCCGCGTCGAACATGACGATGATGTCGCCGGTGGCAGCTTCGAAGCCGCAGGCGAGCGCGTTGCCCTTACCCTTGCGGGTCTGTTGAATGACGCGGATGTCGCTGCGAATCTCGCGTGCGGCTTCGATGGTTCCGTCGGTGGATCCGCCGTCGACCAGTACGAGCTCGAAGTCGTGGGACAGCAAGGGGAGGACATGGCGAAGGTTCGCGGCCTCGTTGAGAGTCGGGATGACGACACTGACGCGGGGATTCTGACGATTCAACATATCCATTCCAGATGTTCGAGTTCGGTGGGCACTAGCTGATCGAGCTACTGCAGCTGTATCTGACCGATGCGACACGACCCCCGCCGAGTTCGCACGTAGGTTTCGGCGGGATTGATCTACCCGTCGAACCCACTGTCTTTTCCTGACTAGAAGCTTAAAAGAAGCCATGAGATTGTCAAGCTGCGTATAAACGTACTCGAAGAATGTTTGCGGTGCCAGCTAACGAGAGTGATGTCGGTTACGCTCGTACGCTGTGCTCACGACCCGTCGCCTGCGACGTGGATTCGTCGCGCGGATCGAGAGCCGGCGCGGCATGCTCGGCACCAGCGCCGCCGGACAGGTCCCCGATCCACCTGATCAGGGGCACCAACAGAACCACGGCACCGAAGGCTTCGGCCGCCAGATAAGACCAGCCGATGCCCGCGATGCCCAAGCTCGGTGACAACGTCAGCGACCCGGTGACGATGATGATGGTGGCCGCGATCTGGACGAGCACTGCAAGCCGCATACGACGTCGGACCCTGGCCAGACCGTCGTACAGGGCCCCGACGACGGACAGCGGGATGGTGACGGCAGCGAGATGGACGATGATGGTCCCGTTCTCGCGGTAGTCGGGGCCGACGATACCGAGTCCGAACGGTGCGACGACCGCCAGAAAGAACGATCCGCCCACGGCGACGATGCACAGCAAGCCGATGAAGCGTTTGGCGAGCTTGGAGAACTGTTCGGGATGTGCAGCCGCCTCCGCCACGAACGGGCCGACCAGTACCCCGATCAACACGTAGATGGCGCTCACGATGGACCAGGTGAGCGAGAAGTAGGCATTCTGTTCGGCACCGAGCGTGCTCACCACGATGATCGGGATCATCAGGGGTGCCAAGGTTCCCAGGGCAGTGATGCCGTACGCCGACCCGAAGTACGACCACAGCTCTTTACGGGGCGGCAGGTTCGGTGTGAGCTGGTAACGCGGATCGGTGCCGAGCTTCTTCCCGAACGCGCGAAACAGCACTATCGCCGCGATGGCCGCTGGTACCGCCCACGCCGCGATGATGGTGAAACTACGGCCGGTTTCGTACGTGACGGCCAGGACCGCCAACTTCACGACCGCGTGGAAGACATTCTTGGCCGCCGCCCACCGCGCGAAGCCCAGCCCGGACGACGTCTGATCCTGCAGCGCGAACACGGCCAGTACGCCGACGAAAATCGGGAACGTCGCGATCTCGGTCGTGGTGGTGAACAACTCGTCCACCGGGGCCACGACCAAGAACGCGCATCCCAGGACCAGTGCCAGCGACAGCACGGCGGCGTAGCCGCGAAGCACATAGGACTTGGCCTTCACACCCGCGGTCGGCAGGAACCGCTCGTACATCGAGCCGAGGCTCAGGTTGGACAGCGTCGCGATCATCACCGCCGACGCGATCACCGCCGATGCACTGCCGACTTCTTCGACGGGGAACAGCCGGCCCGCCACGGCCCAGAAGGCCAGACCGAGCGCGCCGGTGGCAATGGTGGAGAACATCATCGCGAACGAGTTCAGTGCGAGATTGCGGCCGGCGGGCTTGGAGCCTGCAACGGCCGTGCCCGACGCCTCGGCCGCAGTGAACATCGGGTCCCCGTCGGGGATCGAATCGGCCGCAGACAGCTGTCCGGGGGGTTGCGACGCCGCGACCGCGAACTCGGGCGGCACCGCGTGAAAAGGCACGGTACGGCTGTTGAAGCCCATGTCCCATCGGACCTGCTCGACGGGGTAGTAGGTGATCCTGTCGAGTCGGCCGTGATCGGGCGGGGGTACCCGGCGAGCGCGATGTTTCACAACGGCGTCCAGTTCACCTTCACAGGTGGGTCCTGCGGTTCGATGTGGACTCCGAGCGCAGCATCGATCGTCTGCAGCATCTCGGCCCTGACCGTGTCGCGAACATCGCGTCCGAAGAGGGTGTGATCTCCGTCCGTGAACGCCTTCACCACGGGTGGGTGCTCGGGCTCGGCCCGGCGGCGCAACCGATGCAGGCTCTCGGGGCCGCGGTTGTCGAGGAACCACTGCTTGTCGTCCGGGACGAGCAGCACGGACGCGTCGACTCCCTTGCGCTGCAGCTCTCCCAACGAGATTTCGGGAACCTGGATCCAGCCACGACGGCCGAGCGCGAGCCACAGTCGGTACGGCATCCGGGGTTGCGACCAGTTCTTGAAGCGAACGGCGGCCGTGTGTGCGCGGTCGAGTGCGATCGCGGTCAATCCCTGCTTCTGGGCGATGGTGGATCTCTTGGTGAAATCGACACGCCGCGTCGTCCATTCGCGCATATTGATCAGAATCGCCGTGTTCAGGCCCTCGCGGTGGGCGGCGTAACCGGCATACCACGCACCCGAGCACAGACCTGCCGAGACGATCTTGTCGGGCGCTGTTCCCACGGATCGAACGGCGCACAGTGCGTCGGCGTCGCCGAGTTCGCTGTAGAGCGTGGGTGCGTCGTCGGCACCGACGTCTCCACTTTCTCCCGTACCGCGACGGTCGAAACGGACCGAGGTGATGCCTGCCGTCGCGAGGG
Source organism: Rhodococcus sp. NPDC077669 (assembly GCF_040686915.1). Lineage (NCBI taxonomy): Bacteria > Bacillati > Actinomycetota > Actinomycetes > Mycobacteriales > Nocardiaceae > Rhodococcus > Rhodococcus sp. NPDC077669. Next base: position 30,377 of record NZ_JBFBMD010000013.1, read on the forward strand.
TGCGGGCCAACTCGACCCACAGCCGTACCGGTCCGACCCGGTGCTCGTACGCGGTGCCGTACATGACCACGGCAGGACCGCCGGCCGTGGTGGCCACCGCGGTGGTGCGGATGGAGAACAGCTCGTCGTCACCGAGCCGCTCGATGGTTTCGACGACGTCGCCCCGGGGAGTCGAGACCACGGCGGAACGTCGAATCGGAACGGTGACCGGCGTGGTCGTCGACGCGAACGTGGCCTGTACCCAGCGCGCGATCACGTCGATGTCCGGACGCGGAATGACCACGTCCCAGGCAGGTGGCTCGAGGAATGCGTCGTGATTGCGGAGGGTGTGCTCGTCCGCCTGCTGCGCGGACACGAGTCTGCGAACAGGCGTGGCGTCGGCACGTTCGCTGCGCGTGGCAACCAGTACCGGGCAGTCGAGCCGTTCCAGCTTCGACGAATCCAGGGTCGAGAATTCTGCCGCCACTCCGGCATGCAGGACTGCGCCGACGATGGACACTCGCGGGTCCGACTCGTCGTCTCGCGCGACGGTCATCGAATACAGAGCGCGCTGTTCCCGAAGATACGAGCGGCCACTGACGACCGGATCCCAGAACACCATTCCCGTCAGAGGGCCGCACCGATCAGCCACGGATGCGGCGAGCAGCGAGCCGGCTCGCAGACCCACGACCGCAACATCGCGAACACCGCACTGCCGAACGAAATCGACCGCCGTGACGACGCTGCGTTGCCACTGCTCGACGATGCCGTCGTCGTCCTGTGCACCGGACGAGTCGCCCGTTCCCGGATAGTCGAAGCGCAGTACGAGCAGGCCCCGAGCGCAGAGGCGCTGGGCCAGGAGGACCAGACCGCGGTACGAGTCGACCTGCTCCTTGCCGAGCGGCGGTGCCAGTACGACGGCACCGCGGGCAACCGATCCCTCGGGAACGTGCACGGCACCGAGCAGCGGCGATGTTGCCGACCCGAACCAGGTGGACTGTCTGCCCGGTACGCCTGCCTCGGTGATCAGTAGCTGTTCGAGCTCGTCGGTACGGTTGTCGGCGGACTCGGATGTCGCCGTATTCGTGGTGTTCACAGCGCGCTCCGATCGCTGGTAGGGATATCGACGTCGGCTACCGACGTCACGAGCGAAGCGACCTCGGCCACTTGTCGCGGTCGATCCCGTGGGTCCGCAACAGCGCCAGCGCAATACGCTCCATGCCGAAGCCGACGCAGGCACTGTGAGCAGGTTCGCCGTCGGCGGTGCTGATGTCGAAGGTGTGGCCGAAGTGATCGCGATGGCAGTTGCACGAGACCACGGCCGTGCCGTCGTCCAGGTCTCCGTACAGCCGCACGACCAGCTCGGTCTTGAGGTTCTCGTTGCGTTGATTGGCCGCGAGCATGCGACCTGCCCGACCGAAGAACGGATCGTTGGCGATCACCGCTTCCGCCTCGAGACCCAGTTCGGCCAGTACCTCCAGGCCGCGTTGCACCCACCTCTCCCGGTGGGCGACGGCGTCGTCCGGAGTGCCGACCCGCACGATCTCGTGCATGCGGAAGGCCTGCATGCGAGCAGGGTCGACGGCAGGCTCGTGCCGAAAGCAGTACCCGTAGATGTCGTACGTCGTCCCACCGGACGGGAGTACGGACGGCAACATCGAGTACGACGGGTGACATGCCGCGGACACCAGCATCGTCCCGGCCGACTCGAGGTGGTGATCCCAGTCCTTGCCCTCGGACCGATCGGCGAGCAGCGCGGCATGGGCCTTGTTGTCGCCGTCGAACGTGTTGATGGCACCGGTGAGATTGGGGAACGACGCGATGTAGTCGGTCTTCTCGAATGCTTCCCGCGGGAAGACCGGCGGGAATCGGAACCTGGGCACAGTCGTTCCGTGTTCCGACGCGCTCGCGGCCACGACCCGACGGTCGATCGATTCGATGATGTCCTCGAACTCGCCGGACCGGCCGTACAGACCGAGTACCGACGACGGGATCAGCAGGCCGGCGTCGACGAGCTCTTGCCTGAATTCGCTTCGTGCCGAATCCAGTTCGGAGGTCTTGTCCTGTGTCTGGGTCATCATTTGCCTTTGTAGAGAAGCGCGAGTTGAGAGTTGTGCGCGAGGATGCGTTCGTTGCTGACCATGATCGCCGAGCCGTGCGCGTCGCGGAGGTGCCGTCCGATGCTGAAGTCGCCGTCTTCTCGATACCCGGAGATGCCGCAGATCTGCATCGCCTTGCCGACGATGTCGATGACGAGAGTCGACGCCGTCACCTTGACGTTGTTGATCTTGACGGCGAAACCGATGGAACCGAGCTCCTCGGGGGAATCTGCGATGGCCTCGAACTTCGCCGCTGCGCCGAACACGGTGTCGACGAGTTGTTCGTGGGCCACGAACAATTCGGCCAGCCGCAGGGCGGAGGGAGGAGTGACGCCGGGGCTCTTGCTCGCCGCCTTGCGGACGAACCTGCGTGACTTGGACACGGCTGCGTCGGCGATGCCGAGCCAGGCCGAGGCCCACAGCACATGGGCGACCGGAAGCATTGTCTGCGAGGAGATCTCGCCGTAGTTGTCGCGCAGAATGCTCGAGCGGTCGGCAACGGCGTCGAGCTGGAAGCCCGGGCTGCAGGTGCCACGAAACCCGAGAGTGTCCCAGTTGCTGGTGCGTTCGAGGGTGACGTCGGGCTTCTGGCACACCACCAGAACCTGATCGCTCGGCGGGCTGTCCACCGTGCGCCGCGCCGTCGCGAGAACGATCTCGGCGTATTCGCCGTACGAAATCACCGGTGCGGTCTTGGCCAGGTGGATGCGGTCTCCGTCGTACTCGACCGCGCAGCTGCTCGACCGCACGTCGCCGCCGATGTTGATCTCCGTCGTCGCCGACGCGACGAGCGGTTGGTCCGCTGCGATGCGGCGCAGCAACGCGTCGGATGTGGGGGTGCCGCCGTGCCTGACGATGCTCAGGATCTGAGACTGGTGCATGACGAAAATCATTGCCGTCGAGGCACATTCGGCACCGAGATCGCGTGCGACCCGCGCGAGCTCGGTGAGGGACAGGCCACCGCCGCCGAGCGCCGTCGGTATCGCGGCGGCGAACAGATTTGCCGAGCGCAGAGCGTCGACGGACTCGGCGGGAAACCTGCCCTCGCGGTCGACCTCGGCCGCGAACGTACGGAGGGTCTTGAGGACGTCGGTGAGGGGCAGTTGCGCGGGGCGACTGTCGGACGAGACCGTCATGGTCGTCAGCCTGCGAGTTGTGCGACAGCAGCTGCGATCGCGTCGATGCTCGCGAACGTGGACTTCTGCAGCATCGAGTCCGGGAATTCGATGTCGAATTCGTCCTCGAGGCCGATCATGACGTTGACACTCGCGTGCGAGGTCAAGCCACTGTCGTAGAGGTCGGAAGCAGAGTCGATGTCCGACGCGGCGACCGGCATCTTGCCGAGCTTGTCCAGCACGTCCCGAATGCGTGCGTCGAACTGCGTACTGAGTGTTTCCATCGTGACGGACCTCCACCGATCGCTTGGGTGCGAGACCGGGCGGCCTCGCAAGTCGTACGGGCCGACGGAAAATATTTCGACCCGCAGTCTCCCCAGACCCGGGTAAACAATATCTCAGATTGTTTGAAGCCGATACCGCATACCGAGTGCAAGTTTCGTGACCTACGTCCCGCATGTCGGTTTTCGGCCCGTTTGCTCGTTTCGGCCACACCGAGCGTGCGTACGATAGGTTCCGATCGTCTGTTCATACGGCAAGCAATCGAAGGACAACACTCGATGGGACCAGTCTGCGGCGTGGCCGTGGAGTCGGACGCCCTGCGCATCGCCTACACCGATGGTGACCGCCGCGTCGTCGAGTCCGTCGATCTCGAGCTCACCGATCCGGACCGTGCGATGCACGACCTGTCCGACCGCATCGGAGCGCGCGGCCCCTTCGACTCCGTCGTCATCACCGGGCGCGAGGCTCGCACCCTGCGCTACACGGATTTCCCGACGTCGGCAGGCCTGGCTGCATCCGTCGAGACGGTCGACGAGCACTACGCGCTGCTCGCGTTCGTGCGTTCGCTCGACACCCTCGCCGACGCGACGAACGTGCTGGTGCTCGACCTCGGCAGACACGGAACGTCGGCCTTGGTCGTGAACACCGCCGAGGAAACCGTGGAATGGCACGACCGAACGGAGTCGTTCGGCGGCGAACGCCTCGACGACGTGGTGCAGGGCCTGGTGATGACCAAGGGAATCCTGCCGGAACCGGAAGGGCCCGAGGGTGCCGCGTCCTATCGCACGTTCTTCCGAGAGCTCAGGGAGCTACTGACCACGTCGGCCGGTGTGCGCGCACCCAACAACGGCCCGATGATCCTCGAACGCGACGAGTTCGAGGCGGTCGCCACCCCACTGATCGACGACATGATCGAGTGGGTCGGTCCCCAGACCCCCGACGCGATCGTGTTGCTGGGAGGAGTGGCCAACAGCCCCCTCGTCCAGCGGCGAGTTCGCGCCACCTGGCCGGTGCCGCTCACCGTCCACGACTCGGTGTCGCCGGTTGCCGAGGGCGCGCTGATCAGGGCTGAAATCGGCTCGAAGCAGGCCCCCGATCCGGTAGTGGAACCCTCGCCTGTAGCGGAGGTAGTGGAATCGGAGTCGCCGTCCGAGGTCGAGTCGACGACGCAACCCGAAGCGGAACCGGAACTCGCTCGGGAAGACCCATCGCCACACAAAGCCCTTGGTGTCGGTCGCCGCGGGGTCGCTGCGATTCCGTTGTCGTACCTGTCGACTCTGTCGGACCGCCAGTGGACTCGGCAGGCGGTACTCAAGATCGGCGCCGTGGCGGTGTCGGTCGGAGTCGTGGTTGTCGCGCTGATGTTCGCGGTCTTCGCCGATTTCGACAATGCGCCCAGATCCGTGATCAATACCGACCCCGGTTTCGAGGCAACTCTCGCCGAGATCGCACCCCCGGTCACCGACACACCTCCACCCGACCAACCGGCGGCGGCGGGACCGACCACTCTGACGTACGAGCAGCTCTACGTCGAGCAATATTCGTACACCGGTGAGATGTACCAGCCTCCCGGTGAGGCGTCCGACATCGGTTTCGGCTTCACCGACACCGAAGCCGAACAAGCAGGCCCGTAGGCACCCTTTCGTGCAGCTCGCCGCGAGACGGTACCGTGTGCGGGTGGACTCCCGATGGGGCGTTCATCGAAACCGCCGAACGAAGTGAGGCCGACGATCGTGACTGTGCTGCTTGGGGTGTCCATGGGGACCCGAGCCGTGCGCACGGCGCAGCCCAGAGCCGACCAGTTCGGAGCCTCCGGCGACACTTCGTCCGCCCTGGTCACCGACGTCGAGCGGCCACTGTTCTTCCGCAACGAACTGATCGACAGTGCCACCGGGGACCTCCCGCACCTGGCCGCCGAATCGATCGGTGCCGCTGCCGAGGTCGAACCCGAACTGTCCACCGGCATCGCCTACCGGGATCCGCGTCAGGCCGATGCGCTGCGCGCCGCCTTCGCCGGTGCTCACCTGAACAACTACCACCTGGTCCCCGAGGTCGAGGCCGTCATCGAATACCTCGCCGTCACCGGTGAGGCGCGAGGTGCCGGCTCTGTCGCCCTGTTCGACCTCGGTAGTTCCGGATTGACGGTCAGCGTCGTCGACCTGACGGCGCGCACGGTGACGGCATCCCAGCGCTCCGGCTCCTACAGCGGTGATCTGATCGACGCCTACGTGCGCAACAATCAGCTCCAGCGCCTCGGTAAGCCGGCGACCGACCCCGACATTGCGCTGTTCGAGAAGCGCTGCCGCATCGCCAAGGAACGCCTGTCCACCCAGGACGCCGTGTGCCTGCCCGACGCGAGCGGGATGATCCTGCTGTCTCGGGAGAATTTCGAACTGCTGATCACAGACCTGCTCGACGAGGCGATCGAGTTCGCCCGCGAGGTCATGATCGGTGCCAACGTGCCGATCGACGCGGTCGTGTTGATCGGTGGTGGTGCCCGCATGCCCATCGTCCAGCAGCGCGTGGGCCCACTGCTCGAACTGCCCTCGATTGTCCCGACCGAGCCCGAGACGGTGGCCGCACGCGGAGCAGCATTGGCCGCGCGGCCGAATTCGCGCACCAGAACCGCTCCGGACCGTACTGCGCGCGACGCGCAGGCAAGCGTGCCGAGACGTCGACACACGGACAGCGCCGCTGTTGTCCCGCCGGCTCCGGTGGCACCGCCTGTGCCTGTGGTGCCACCTGCGCCCGAGCCGATGATGCCCGCGCGTTCGGAGTCGCAGCATGCCGCACCGCCGGTGGCGACGCCGAGCTCGACTCGTCCCGTGCCCGCACGTCCGTGGATCGCTGCCGCATCGATTACCGAATCTGCTTCTGCAGCAACCAGTTTCGAATCCTCGAAGTTCGCCGACGCGCCCGCCGATATTCCTGAGCCGTCGACCGTGGAGGCTCAGCCTTCGTCGGAATCGATAGCGGTGCACGAGTTTTCCGAGAACGGCGTGGGTGACGTCTCTGCTCTCGCGGTGGAAGCGCCTGCAGTACAGCCGGTGTTGCATGCATCCGCCACCGATGCTGCCACTGATGCCGCCGTCGACACCGTCGAGGACGGTAAGCCCGTTCCGTTCCAGCTGAAGAACATCTACTGGCTCGACGCCGATTACGACGACGACGACGGTGAAGACGATCGCACTCGCGCACGGCGCAGGCTGCGGACCGGCGGAGTGCTCGCGTTCTGCGCGGCAGCGGTGGTCGCCGTGTCCGGCTTCATGTTCACCCACCAGAACTCTCCGCAGGTAGTGGACACCTCGGTCAGTCGCGACCAAACCGATACTCCGGTGGTCACGACGGTGCCGACGACGACGCCTGCTCCCGTTCTGTTGCCGCCACCGCCTGCGCCGGAACCGACCACCACTGTGGAGCCGACGACCGAGCAGCCGGAAACCACGTGGGAACAGCCGGTCACGACCACCGAGACCACGACGGTCGAGCCGCCACCGGCACCGGTCGAGTCCGTTCCGCCCGTTACGACGCAGCAGCCGCCGCCGCTGATTCCGGGCTTCCCGGACTTCACGTTGCCGGGCTTCCCCCCGATCGTGCCGCCGGCACCCTGATCGGTTCTATTTGTCCGCGTTCGTGTTTCGCGGCCTGATGTGCTCGAAGATCAAGATGGTCTCGGTCGCTGCGACGGCAGGGTCGGCACTGAGATTCTCGACGACGAAATCGCGCAGGGTGGCCGTGTCGACCGTCGCCACATGCACCAGGAAGTCGTCGGCCCCGGCAATGAAGTAGATGTTCAGCGTCTCCTTGCGGGACGCGATCTTCGAACCGAATTCGCTGATCCGCCGTCGAGCATCCGCTTGCAGTCGAACCGAGATCATGGCCTGAATGCCCTGCCCGAGGGCCTCGGGGTCGATGTCGGCGTGGAAGCCGCGGATGACGCCGCGTTCGACGAGCGCCCGAACTCGGGTGAGGGCAGTGGACGGCGCGATCCCTGCTGCGGCCGCCAGCGCATTGTTCGGTGTGCGTGCGTCTCGACGCAGTTCGTCGAGCAGAATGTGGTCGATTCGGTCCAGGGCGACGGACCGAACATCATTCGATCGAGCCCCCTCATCGACCGGCTGAAATGAACTATCTGCATCCATGGCCCGACGATACAGAATGTTGTTCACATCCATTGTAGCAATTCCGCACATAATTCATAGTTGGCGTACCCACGGAGCGTCGCTTCGGTCACCGCCACTGCAGGAGGACGTCATGAAAATCGGAATTCCACGCGAGATCAAGAACCACGAATACCGGGTGGCCATCACCCCGGCAGGCGTGCACGAACTTGTCTCGCGAGGACACGAAGTGATCATCGAAACCGAAGCCGGCGCCGGTTCGTCGTTCACCGATACCGATTACAAAGCCGCAGGCGCGCAAATTTTCACCGACGCGGTTGCCGTCTGGGACGCGGCCGATCTCTTGCTCAAGGTCAAAGAACCCATCGCCGAGGAGTATTCACGCCTGCGCAAGGGTCAGGTGCTGTTCACCTACCTGCATCTTGCGGCGTCAAAGGCCTGCACCGACGCGTTGCTGGCGTCGGGCACCACGTCCATTGCCTACGAAACCGTCACGGCCGCAGACGGATCGCTGCCCCTGCTCGCGCCGATGAGCGAAGTTGCCGGCCGTTTGGCACCGCAGGCCGGTGCCTACCACCTGATGTCGAGTGAAGGTGGCCGCGGCGTACTGATGGGTGGCGTACCGGGAGTGCGTCCCGCCAACGTCGTCGTGATCGGAGCCGGCGTCTCCGGAAAGAACGCCACCGCAATCGCTTTCGGTATGCACGCCGACGTCACCGTACTGGATCTCGATGTCCGAGCGCTGCGCGCGATCGACGATCAGTACCGCGGTGCCGTCAAGACAGTGGTGTCGAACGCTTACGAACTCGAACAGGCCGTGCTGGCCGCCGATCTGGTCATCGGAGCCGTACTCGTCCCCGGAGCGAAAGCGCCGAAGCTGGTGTCGAACAGCCTGGTTCAGCGCATGAAGCCGGGATCGGTTCTGGTCGACATCGCCATCGATCAGGGCGGCTGCTTCGAGGACTCGTTGGCCACCACCCACGCCGATCCCACCTACAAGGTGCACGAATCCGTTTTCTACTGCGTGGCCAACATGCCCGGAGCCGTGCCCCGTACCTCGACGTACGCGCTAACCAACGCCACCCTGCCCTACGTGGTTGCCCTGGCCGACAAGGGTTGGGAAGCCGCCTGCGCCGCGGACCCCGGTCTGAAAGCGGGCCTGAGCACCCATGAGGGTGAGCTGCTGTCCGCGACCGTTGCGGCTGCGTTCGCCTGACCGAGCGGCTTCGCCGCACGTGCACGAAAGATCGGTGCCTGCTACGAGTTTCCACTCACATGCGGCGAAGCCGCTCTACGCGCTGTGGCGGCCCGAGCCCCGCGATCGTGTGGGCTTGGCCTGCCGCGGCGAAGAGGGCATCCGCGACGAGGTCAGCGGCCGAGCCAGCAGGACGGCGATGGCGGTGGTGAGCGGTACCGACAGGGCCAGCGCGACGCCACCGACGGAGGACCGCACGATTTCGATCGCCACCGCGTCGCCGGTCAACACGTCTTGGATCGACCGGTCGGCGACGCTGAAGAGCAGTAGCAGCGGCAGCGCACCACCGGCGTACGCGAGTACCAGGGTGTAGACGGTACTGGCAATGTGATCGCGCCCCACCCGCATCGCGGCGGTGAAGATCTCGCGCCGCGACGCCGTCTCGTCCACCGATGCCAACTCGAAGGCCGCCGAGGCCTGGGTGATCGTCACGTCGTTGAGCACACCGAGCGAGCCGATGATGAAGCCGGCCAACAGCAGACCGGTGACGCTGACATTGCCGATGTACGTCTGCACCGCGGTGTTCTGTTCCTCCGACAACCCGGTGAGGTGCGTCATCCGAATCGCGACGTAGGACAGCACTGCGGCAACGCCCATCGAGGTCAGCGTGCCCAGTAGTGCCGAGCTGGTGCGCAGATTCACGCCGTGCGCCAGATACAGCACGGCGTAGAGAATGATCGCGCCGGCGACCAGCGCGACCGGAATGGCCGGAGCGCCGTCGAGCAGCGCGGGCAGCATGAACACCACGAGGACGGCGAACGCGATGAGCAGGCCCACCAGCGCGCGGAATCCTCGCCAGCGGGCCACGACGCAGATGACCACGGCGAACACGCCGACGATCAACCCGAGCGGAAGCCCGCGGGAATAGTCGTTGAAGGAGTATCGGACTCCACCGGAGGGGTCTGTCTGCAGAACCAGCCGGATGTCCTCACCGGCGCTCAGAGTCGGTTGGCCGGGACCCGGCGCGATCTCGAGTACCGTCCTTTCGCCTGCGTCCTCACCGGTGGTGATGTCGACGATGCTGCGCTGACATTCGTACGAATCGTTGACCGCAGGGGTCGGATTGCCGGTGAATGCTCGACCTGCGTCGGGACTCCCGCAGGGTCCGATGCTCTGCGAGGTGATGGTGCCCGCCTCGGTGGACACTGCACCGCCACCCGAGGTCTGGAACGGCAGCGGGATGTCGATGCTCTGTTTGCTGGGCCAGAGCGCGAAGGCCCCGGCGATGACGGCTATGGCAATAGCGATCAGCAATCCGACGACGACCTTGGCTGCCACCGGTCCCAACGGCACGGGGGAGTCGCTGTGGCCGTGACCGTGACCCACATGAGAAGTGGAGCCCGGCGAGATGCCGTTCGAGGGTTGCGTGCCGTGTGGTTCCACGGTGCAAGGCTAGTACGGGGCCGGATCGGTACCGGCCGGGTACTCGGCCGATGCGAGGAGCTCGGTGGCGGGGAGCAGGGGGGGCGTCCCCCGCCACCACCTGATCGACCCGGGGGGGATGGGTACGACCAGGGCTCGCGGGCACCGAAGTGCCGTCCGCCAATGTACAGATGATTCGCGGCGGAGGCGGGATCACCCCGGTGTTTTGTCCATCACTTTCAACTACTTGTCGGTAACTTCGAGTCTCACTGTTTGTACGAGGACAGGAAGTTGCCGAACCTCTCGATCGCGACGGCCAGATCGCGGGCCCACGGCAGCGTCACGATCCGCACGTGATCGTGCCCGGGCCAGTTGAATCCGGTGCCCTGCACAACCAGGATCTTCTCCTGCAACAGCAAGTCCTGTACGAGCTTCTCGTCGTCGTAGATCTCGTGCACCTCGGGATCGAGTCGCGGGAATGCGTACAGCGCACCGCGCGGCTTGACGCACGAGACCCCGTGAATGGCGTTGAGCTTCTCCCACGCGACATCGCGCTGTTCGAGCAGCCGCCCGCCGGGCAGGATCAGATCCTCGATGCTCTGATACCCACCCAGAGCAACCTGAATGGCGTGCTGGGCAGGCACATTGGGACACAGACGCGTCGACGCGAGCAGGTCGATGCCTTCGATGAACCCCGCGGCGTGCTTCTTCGGGCCGGTGATCGCGAGCCATCCGGCACGGTAGCCGGCCACGCGATACGCCTTGGACAGACCGTTGTACGTCAGGCACAGCAGATCCGGAGCCAGGCTCGCCAGTGAGGTGTGCTCGGCGTCGTCGTAGAGAATCCGGTCGTAGATCTCGTCGGCGAGCAACAGCAGCTGATGCTTGCGCGCCAGATCGACGATGCCCTGCAGGACCTCCTTGGAGTACACCGCACCCGTCGGATTGTTGGGATTGATCACCAGCAGCGCGACGGTCTTCGGGGTGATCTTCGACTCGATGTCGGCGAGATCGGGATTCCACCCGTTCTCCTCGTCGCAGATGTAGTGCACCGCCTTGCCGCCGGACAGCGTCGTCATCGCCGTCCACAACGGGTAGTCCGGAGCCGGGATCAAGACCTCGTCGCCGTCGTCCAACAATGCCTGCATCGTCATCGTGATGAGCTCGGAGACGCCGTTACCGAGGTAGATGTCGTCGACGTCGAGATCGGGGAAACCCGGTTCGAGTTCGTAGCGCGTGACGATGGCACGTCGAGCCGACAGGATGCCCTTCGACTCCGAGTAGCCCTGGGCCACCGGGAGCGCCGCGATCATGTCTCGCACGATCACGTCCGGAGCCTCGAAGCCGAACGGGGCCGGATTACCGATGTTCAGCTTCAGGATGCGATGGCCCTCGGCCTCGAGCCGGGCAGCATGCGCGTGTACCGGTCCGCGGATCTCGTACAGCACGTTCTGCAGCTTGGTCGACTGCTGCAACGTGCGATAACGCGGCTGTGGGTGGATCTGCGGAGTGCTCACCCGTCACATCGTGCCAGGTGAGTGCCGTGGGAATCCACGAGGTTGTCGTTCGGGCACCGCCGTTTCACTGGGCCGTGTCGGTGGCAGGTGGAACAATCTCGTTCCATGTGCGGACGGTATGCCAGTACCCGGAGTGACAGCGACCTGCAGGCGGTCTTCGAGATCGCCGAGACTGTGGGCGACGAGGTGCCGCCGTCGTACAACGTGGCCCCGACCCAGACCATCAGGACGGTGCTCGAACGCGCGCCCAAGGACGAACCCGAGTCCGACGCCGTGCGCCAATTGCGTTCGGTGCGATGGGGATTGATTCCGTCGTGGGCGAAGGACGCGAAGATCGGGTCCCGGCTCATCAACGCCAGGTCCGAGACGATCACCGAGAAGCCGTCGTTCAAGAAGGCCGCAAGCCGTCGGCGCTGCATCATTCCGGCCGACGGGTACTACGAGTGGGAGAAGCGCGACGGTGCCAAAGTGCCGTATTTCCTGCACGAGCAGGGCGTGCTGGCGATGGCGGGTCTGTACGAACTGTGGCGAGACCCCACCAAGGCCGACGACGACGAGGACCGCTGGGTCTGGTCGGCCACCGTGCTCACCTCGCCTGCTGCGGACGCCCTCGGGCACATCCACGATCGATCACCGGTTGTGCTGCCCCCGGAGCTGCGGGCGAGTTGGCTGGATCCGACGCTGACGGACCTGAGCGAGGTGTCCGAGCTGCTGGCCGCGATACCGGAGCCACGGCTCGAGCCCTACGAGGTGAGTACCGCGGTGAACAGTGTGAAGAACAACAGCCCCGAGCTGCTGACTCCGGTCTAGCCCTGACCGTCGGTGCGGTGCCGGCAGATGTCGAGCATCGCGGCTCGTTCGCTCGCAGTCAGGTCGTCGGCCACCGGGGATTCGAGGAGGCGCTCGAGTCGCCGGAAGTAGGTGGACGCATCGACCCCGAACGCCACGTAGATGTCCTCGGCACTGCCGCCGCCGTACCCATGCCAGGTACGACCGAACGTCAGAATCTCGTGGTCGACGGAGTGGGTGGTGGTCCGGCGCATGATCTCTCCCTCGTGCTGCGTCCCACCATCATCTGTGTCGCGGTTGAAGGTGCGATGAACAGCGCGTTACGTGCGTGTGGAGTTCACTAGGGTGGAGCAGGTGACCGCTCTCGCGTACGGATCCTGGCCCTCGCCCATCACCGCAGCCGACCTGTCGTCGGCCGGCCACCCCGTCGAGGGTGGACGATTCGTCGGACACGAGATCTGGTGGTCCGAGGTGCGGCCCACCGAACAGGGCCGAACCGCGATCTGCCGCCACGTCGACGGACAGGTCGAGGCGATCCTGCCGGCACCGTTCAATGCCCGCACCCGCGTTCACGAATACGGCGGCGGCGCATGGACGGCAACGCCGAACGGCGATCTGGTGTTCGCGGAATTCTCCGATCAGCGCATCTACCGACTCACCCCCGGCGACGCACCACTACCGCTCACCCCGGCCCCGGCTGTGGCGTCGAGCATTCGGTACGGGGAGCTGTCGGTGGTCGGTACCGACGTGATCGCCGTCCGCGAGACCCACGACGCCGGAGCCGTCACCCGAGACATCGTCGCGATCGATCTCGGCGGCGGCGGAGTGCGCTCACTGGTCTCGGGATCGAATTTCCTTGCCTTCCCCAGGCTTTCACCCGACGGCAGCCGCATCGCGTGGATCGCCTGGAACCACCCGCAGATGCCCTGGGACGGAACAGAACTGCGGGTCGCATCGCTGGCGGATCCTTCGTCGTGGACTGTATTGGCGGGTTCGACCGAGGAATCGGTGTTGCAGCCGGAATGGATCGACGACGAGTCGCTGTACGTCATCAGCGACCGAAGTGGTTGGTGGAACCTGTATTCGGTCACGCTGGACGGCGCAGCGACGCCGGTGTCGACCCTCGATGCAGACTTCGGTGCCCCGCTCTGGCAACTCGGAGCCCGCTGGTACGACGTTCTCGACGACGGCAGGCTGCTGACCGTTCGCACCGTCGGGACCGATACGCTCGCCGTTCTCGACCCCGCCACCGGCACCCTCGACGACATCGAACTCGACGGAGTGACTTCGGTGGGGCTCGGGGGACGGCTCGGATCAACAGTTCTGCTCCGGGGCGGCGGCGCTCAGGTGCCGTCGGGACTGTTCGCAGTCGACCTGGCCACCCGCGAATTACGCAGTGTGCGTTCGAGTTTCGAGTCGATACCGGATGTCGAATACCTGCCCGCGGGGCGTCAGGTCACCTTCCAGGGACCGGATCGCGAAGTGCATGCCATCGCGTACGCACCACGTAACCCGTCCTACGAGGGGCTCGACGGCGAACTACCGCCGTACGTCGCGTTCGTGCACGGCGGTCCTACGGCACACGTGGCGCCGGCGTTGAACCCGGTGTTCGCGTACTTCACCAGCCGCGGCATCGGCGTCGTCGATGTGAACTACGGCGGGTCCAGTGGTTACGGGCGCGAATACCGTAACCGGTTGCGTGGGCAGTGGGGCGTGGTCGACGTCGAAGACACCATCGCCGCGGTCCGTGGATTGGCCGACGCCGGCCTCGCCGACGCGAACCGGCTGGCCATCGAAGGTGGTTCGGCAGGTGGCTGGACGGTGTTGGCCGCGCTCACGTCGTCCGACGTATTTGCCTGCGGTGCTTCGTACTTCGGCGTCGCCGAACTGGAGTTGTTCGTTGCCGAGACGCACGATTTCGAGTCCCGCTACATCGACGGGCTCATCGGGCCGCTGCCCGAGGCCCTCGATCTGTATCGCACCCGCGCGCCGGTGAACAACGTCGACGGACTCTCGTGCCCGGTACTGCTGCTGCAGGGTCTCGACGATCCCATCGTGCCGCCCTCACAGGCCGAGCGTTTCCGAGACGCGATGGTGGAGAAGGGGATACCGCACGCCTACCTCACGTACGCCGGTGAGTCCCACGGATTCCGCAAACTCGAAACACAGGTGAACGCACGAGAATCGGAACTGTCGTTCTACGGTCAGGTCATGGGATTCACCCCACCCGGAATCCCCGAACTGGAGCTGTGGCGACCGTCTAGCTGAGTGGTGGGTGTGCGCGCTTCGCCTCGAGAAATTCGAGCAGCGCGCTGGGGATCGCGCAGTACTTGCTGTTGCCGACGGACAGTTTGCTGCCCGCCTCGAACGCCGCCTTCGACGGGCCGTTGTGCTCGATCACCAATGCACAGAGGCGCTCGTCGGTGCGGCCGGATTCGCAGCACTTCTCGACATGCGCTCGATCGTCGGGCGAGAGCGCCGTCCACCACTCGTCGTAGCGGCGAAAGAGCTTGTCCGCGTCGTCGGTCATGCGTGCTCCTACTTCTTCGGGTATGCAGTTCGGTTCCGACCATACTCACGATGTCCGATTCGTCCACCGCCGCGGGGGTCCAGCAGGGACTTCACACCCCTACCGACGACTGCGCGCCCCTGCTCTGAAGTGAGCAGGGGCGCGCAGTCGGTAGAAAGGGTGTGAGGTTACTTCCGGCGACCCGGAACCTTTGCACCCGGAGCGAATCCGAGTCCACCGGCCTTCGGCTTGGGCGGAGTGCGATCATCCGAACCGTTGGATGTGGTCTCGGCCGCAGTGTCCGACGCTTCTGCCTTCGGAGCCTCTGTTTCCGGTACCTCGGCCTCTGGGGCTTCGGTGACAGGTGCTTCGGTGACCGGTGCCTCTGCTTCCGGTGTCGGCTCGGCCTTTTCGGGCTCTGCTGCAGCCGGCTCGGCTGGTGTCGCCGCAGGTGCAGCGGCGGTCGCACCCGGTGTCCGCGCGCCCGGCTTCTTGAATCCGGACTTCACGGCCAGACCCTTGGGCTGGACGGTCGGCTTGGACTCTGCTGCTACGGATTCGGTTGCAGCAGCTTCGGTGGCGGGTGCCTCGGACGCCGTTGCCTCGGCAGCCGGTGCTTCAGCAGTAGGTGCCTCAGCAGTAGGAGCCTCGGACGCAGGGGCTTCGGTAGCAGGCTTGCCCGGTGCCTTGGCTCCCGGCTTCTTGAATCCGGACTTCACGGCCAGACCCTTGGGCTGGACGGTCGGCTTGGATTCTGTGGCTACGGATTCAGTTGCAGCAAAAGGTGATTCCGCTGCATCATCGGCCGCTTCCGGGGCGGGTGTCGACGCCGCAGGAGCAGCATCGGCGGGCTTGCCGGGTGCCTTCGCGCCGGGCTTCTTGAATCCGGACTTCACGGCCAGGCCCTTGGGCTTGACGGTTGGAGTCGACTCGGTGGCCTCTGCGGGAGCAGGTGCTTCGGTTGCCGAGGGAGCGTCGGCAGGTGCCGGGGCAGCCGCCTTCGCGCCGGGTGCCTTGCCCTTCATCTGCAGACCCTTGCCACCGGGTGCCTTGCCGCCGGCCAAACCGAGGCCCTTGGGCTTCGATGCGTCCGCGGCAGTATCGGCCGAGTGCCCCGACGTCTTGTCGGCTTCGGCGTTGGCGGGCGCAGAACCGGGTGCCTTGGCTCCGGGAGCTTTCGCAAGTCCCTTCATCTTCAGGCCACCAGCAGCCTTGGCCGGCTGCGCCTTCTTCGTCTCGGCTTCGGGATCGCCGCCTTCGGCTGCGACCTCGATCTCCTCGACGCGCCCCTTCTCCTCGACGGCTGCGACCTTTTCGGTGGCCAGCTTCTCTTCGGGAGTCTGCTCGCGGGGGATGACCTTGATGTTCTCGGCCAGCACCGAGGACTCGACTCGGGTGATCGACTCGAGCATCAGCTGCGCGACGTCGACAACCTCGACGCCCTCGTGTGCGCCGCCTTCCTGCCGTGCGGTGACACCGTCGGTGAGCATGACGCGGCAGAACGGGCAACCCGTGGCGATCTTCTTGGGGTTGGTGGCAAGTGCCTCGTCGACCCGGTCGATGTTGATGCGCTTGCCGATGTTCTCTTCCATCCACATACGAGCGCCACCGGCGCCACAGCACATGGACCGCTCACCGTGACGGGGCATCTCCTTGAGGTTGGAGCCCGACGCGGCCATGAGCTCACGCGGGGCGTCGTACACCTTGTTGTGCCGGCCGAGGTAGCACGGATCGTGGTAGGTGATGTCCTGGCTGACCGAGGCCACCGGGATCAGCTTCTTCTGCCGCACGAGACGGTTGAGCAGCTGCGTGTGGTGGACCACCTCGTAGTCACCGCCGACCTGCGGGTACTCGTTGCCGAGTGCGTTGAAGCAGTGGGCGCAGGTGACGACGATCTTGCGCTTGCTCTGCTCGACGCCGTCGAACACGTTGTTCAGTGTTTCGATGTTCTGCATCGCGAGCTGCTGGAACAGGAACTCGTTGCCTGCGCGGCGGGCGGAGTCGCCGGTGCAGGTCTCGTCCGCGCCCAGCACCATGAACTTCACGCCTGCGGTGGCGAGCAGTTCGGCGACGGCCTTGGTGGTCTTCTTGGCGCGGTCCTCGTAGGCACCGGCGCAGCCGACCCAGAAGAGGTACTCGTAGTCCTGGAACGAATCGGTGTCCTGGCCGAAGACCGGGATGTCGAAGTCCATCTCGTTGATCCAGTTGAGGCGGTCCTTGGAGTTCTGGCCCCACGGGTTGCCCTTGTTCTCCAGGTTCTTGAACAAGCCGGCGAGCTCGGACGGGAACTCGGACTCGATCAGCACCTGGTAGCGACGCATGTCGATGATGTGGTCGACGTGTTCGATGTCCACCGGGCACTGCTCGACGCACGCACCGCAGGTGGTGCAGCTCCACAGCACCTCGGGATCGATGATGCCGCCTTCGATGGCGTCGGCGACGAGCTTGCGATCGGCTTCGTCACGCGCATTCTGCGGAATGGCGTCGAGGGCCTTCTGGTCGACGTTGCCCTCGGCATCGATGAGTCCGACCTCGTCGCCCGCCATGTCCTTCTTGCCGCCGGCCAGCAGGTACGGGGCCTTGGCGTGGCTGTGATCGCGCAGCGACATGATCAGCAGCTTGGGGGAGAGGGGCTTGCCGGTGTTCCAGGCGGGGCACTGCGACTGGCAGCGACCGCATTCGGTGCAGGTGGTGAAGTCGAGCCAGCCCTTCCAGCTGAAGTCCTCGATCTTGCCTGCGCCGAAGGCGTCGACGTCGGGGTCGGCCTCTTCCATCTCGAGGACCTTGCCGCCGGACATCATCGGCTTGGCCGGGCCGAGGGCGACGGTGCCGTCGTCCATGCGCTTGAAGTAGATATTGGGGAACGCCGTGAAACGGTGCCACGCGACACCCCAATTGATTTTGCTGCCAACGACGTAAAGCCACACCATTGCCGACATCAGCTTGACGAACGCGAATGCGGACACCATCTCCGGGCTTGCGGGCAGCAGTTTGGCGACCTGCATGGTGAAGAAGTCGGTGTACTGGTTCGCGTGGCCGTACGTGGCGATCTTGCCGGCCTTGACCAGGATCATGCCCAGGCCCTCGACAAGGACGATGGCTTCGACGAAGTACGCGGCCTTGAAGTTGGATCCGGCGAAGCGAGACTGTCGATCGGGGTTGCGTGGGTGGTTCAGCTGCCGAATTGCGATCAGGGCAACGATCCCGATAACGGTTCCGATGCCAAGAACCTCGTCCATGAGGTGGTAGACGGCCCAGTCGCCGAAGATCGGCCAGTGACCTTCGGGGTTGAACGTCTGGATGTTCGCTTCCATGGCCACAACTGCGCCGCCCAAGAAGCCGAACATCACCAACCAGTGCGCCCAGCCGACGGTGCGGAACTTGACCATCTTGGTGTGAGCAGCGAACTCGATCACCATCTGCTTGAAGCGAGGCACTATCGGTCGCCAGCGATCAGGTGCGGGCTGGCCCAACCGAACGATTCCGAACATCCTCAGCGCGCCGCGGATGAAGATGTACCAGCAGTAGATGCTGATGACGGCACCTACGAAGCCGAATGAGAGCGTTACGGCATTCATGTCGCGGCCTTTCGTTCAGTGGCAGCTGGAGCAGCTACCGCGGGTCCAGCCCGTCGAGAGGAATACAGCGATGTTACCTACCAGTAGATTGCGAAATCTACCGACGGGTAACTTAGGTCAGAATCGCATGGAGCGACGCTGGTGGTTGTGCGCACGAGACCGTCCGACGGGTGGGCTGAACTCGTCAGTAGGTTGTCGCCCGCATCACGTTAGGCGTACGGGCTTGTGACTCCTGCGAGAAGGCAGACCTAACCCGGCCGAATCGGCCCGATGTCCGAGGTTTGCCGCCGGCTGCGCCGTGGAAGACAAGTCCCGCGAAACCGAACAAAAGTGCGGTCTTTCTGTCCGATTTGGGCGTTGTGATTGTTCATAACTTTTCGGACACGGTAAAGGGTCGGTAGCACAACGACCGGTCTGATTGATGGTTTACACTGCCTGTGGACCAGAGGTGCGAGGACGTCATTCGGGGTGATGTCGCGTTCGACGGTTTGCCGCCAAAAGCACTGCAGCACATGCACAGAAACGGAACACAACACCACATGAAACTCAGCAAACTGGTCGTCACCTCGGCTCTCGTAGCAGTTGCTACGGGTCTGGCCAGCGGAACCGCCTACGCGCAGCCCGACACCAGCGCCACGACCCCCGACACGAACTACTCCGTCGAGCTCGAAGACCGCACCATCGTCACCACCATCGATGCGGGCGTCTTCAAGGTTGCCGACGACGGCAAGACCGTCGACGTGCTCGACGCCGCCGACAACACACTCGTCACCCTCCCGCTGTCGTTCAACCTCGGCGGACTGAACTTCCCGTACGAGCAGAACGTCGACGACAACGGTAAGACCCTGCGTCTGGTGCCGCAGCTCGACCTCTCCAAGGCCTCGGCCAACTCGCGCAGCATCGGCGCGACGACGGTCGCCTCGCCCGAGGAAAACCTCAAGGCGCAGCAGAACTTCTCGTCGCAGCTCGGAATTGCTACCGCGATTGGAACCCTGACCGGTTCCGCAATCGGTGCGGTGATCGGTTGCATTGTGACTCTCCCCGCAGGCTGCATCCCCGGCTTGGTGACCGGTGCGGGAGCAGGTGGAATCATCGGCACCATCGCTGTCGGCGGGCCCGGCTTGGTCGTTGCCGGAATCGATCTGCTCAACACGTTGAACGCTGCTCCCGGAACTTCGGTCTGGGCCAAGTAGTCACAGCGCATTCTTCGAAAGAACCCACGATCCCGTCGAGGTCGTGGGTTCTTTTGTGTTGTCAGGCAGCAGGATTCGTGGCGACGGCTGCGGTCGATGCGTCGTCTTCGAGGAATGCGATGGGCGTCGAGCAGGCGGCGCGTAGTGCCCGTCGGATGGTGTCGGCATCGACGACGTGCGAGTGGAACGACGCGGCGACGCGAATGGAGTCGCGTAGCCGTGCGGTCGTCAGGGTGATGTGTCCGTGGCTCGCGGGTGCCACCATGACTCGGTACGAACCCTGTGTCTCGCCGACGAAGGCGATGTCGTTCAATCGGGCATGCCGGCCCATGTCGGACAAGGCCAGACGGATGGTGTCGGGTGCGGTGGGCGGCAGGGTGTCGGTCGCGCGGGCGGAGCGCAACCTGGCCAGTTTCGAGCGAAGTGCGACCAGCATCAGGTTTGCGATCGGGTGCCCGCAGTCGATGATTCGTCGCCATTGGCGGGACAGGAGAACGGTGTCGGTCGTGTCGGGAAGGTAGACGTCGATACCGGCCGACAGGTTCGCAAGGGTGGTCAGCTCGGGTGGTAGGTACCGGCGGACGTCGAACAGCACTTTGGCGACATCGTCGACGGCCAGTCCTTCGGCGCGCAGTGCGGCATCGAGGGCGGCGAAGAACAGGATCGAGATCGACTGGCCGGGTCGGTGTTCGTCTCGCCACCTCGCCAGTTCTCGGGTGCACTCGATCGTGGCGGCCGCGGCCACTACCTCGACGGGTGAGCCTGCTGCGGTCGGTGCCGCCTGTGTAGATGCCGTCTGTGCCGACCCGTGACCGGCCGACCCGCCGCCTGCATGCTTGCGCCCGCACACGCTGATACCCGGGAGAACGCGCGAGCGCAGTAGCTGCGCAACTCGCCCGGGATCGGTTCCGAAACAGCGCATCGCTGCTACGGCGAGCGGGTGACGCGTCTGCGCTGCCGTTGCCCAGCCGGGCACGATGCCGTTGCGAGCGTCGGCATCAGCGAGTGTGTGGGAGAGGTTGATGATCATCTGACCGTCGCCGAGCCCGTGATCCATGTAGAACACCACGTGGTCGCCGCGCACCGTGATGGACAGTGGCTCGGCGGGGTCGTGCGTGGCCAGTAGCTGCGACATCGCGGTGTCGTAGTCGTCCTCGGTGATCGCGGAGTCTTCCCGGACGGCGTGCAGTGGAGCATCGGGATCGTATCGCCAGCGACGGGTGCCGGAATCTGGACGTAGGCCCACTCGCGCGGCCGGGCCGATGCTCATCGTCGTGCGTAGCGCCCGGCGGATGCCGTCGACGCCACCATGATCGACAGGACCGAAAGCCACCACGGTCCAGTTACCCGCAAGCGCGACATCGGTCTCGTGAACCGTGACGTGCGAGGGAAAGACCACGTTCATCGCGTAGGTCCCTTCCGATAGACGGCTTTACTTCTTGTTTATGAAAGCCTCAGAAGCAGTATGAACTCAAATGGGTATTCCAGCCAACTCTGAGTACGATGTAGTGGAGTCAAACAAACTATTGGACAGGAAACCGGAGTTGTGGACGGAGTCAGCGAAGTGCAGGTACTCGCGGTCTCGCTGTCGACATCGGTGGGCGGAACCGATCACAGTCTGCGAAACGTGGCGCTGGCATTGCGGCCCCTGGGCGTGACCGTCACTCTGGGTGCGCCCGGTGGCAGCGACACCGAACAGTGGTGGCGTGCCGCCGGCCTGTCGTTCCTTCCACTCGACCTGCCGCAACGCATCGGAATCCATCGTCAGGGCGAGAAGTCTCTGCATCCCCTCGGCGGGCTCGCGGCGCAGGTGCCGAAGAGCGCACGCACGGTGTCGATACTTCGGCGAGCTGCCCGCGACTTCGACGTCGTGCATTCCAACCATCTGCTGCTGCACCCCGACGCGGTGCTCGCGTCCCGACTCGCACGCACCCCGGTCGTCGTCGAATTTCACGACATCGTCCCCGCCGGACCGGGGCGCGCACTGCTCGCCGCGATCGCGGCGACGGCAACCCACACTGTGGCCGTCAGCACGGCCGCAGCGCAGCAACTCCCGTCGTGTGCCCGTGGACGGGTGAGCGTGGTGCACCAAGGAATCGACACCACGGCCTTCGCGCCGGGTGCCGGTGACCCGGCTCTGCGGGCCGGCATGACTGCCGACCCCGATGCACCACTGATCGCAGCCGTCGGCCGGATCGATCGCGAGAAGAAGCTCGACGTGCTGATCGACGCCGTGGCACGGGTGCGTCGGTCCGGAGTCGACGCGCATCTGGCGATCGTCGGCGCGCCCAGTGAGGACGACGGTGGCTATCTCGTCGAGTTGCAGCAGGCCGCGGAACGGTTGCTGCCCGGTAAGCATCGTTTCCTCGGCCGCACCGACGCGGTGGCGTCGACACTGCGTGCCGTGGACGTGTTGGCCTGCCCGTCACAGGACGAGCCGTTCGGGCTCATCGCCCTCGAGGCACAGGCCTGTGCGGTGCCGGTCTTGGTGAGCGACACCGGGGGCCTGGTCGATTTCGTCTCGCACGAGCGCACCGGCCTCGTTGCCCGAACCGGCGACGTCGACTCGCTGGCCACGCAGTTGTGCAGGATGCTGACCGATCGCGGCCTGGCCGCCACCCTCACCGAGGCCGCGCGAGGGCAAGCCGTCGGACAGTTCGATTCCCGACATCGCGCGAAGCGTTTCGCCGACATCTACAGTTCAGCAATCGGGAAGAAGCGCATCACATGACGTGACGCATCGGCTCTGCAGCGGAGCCGACGACGCAACCCAGCCGTGCGGATGTCGGGGCATCCGCACGCACACGCTCGTACCGAATCGGAGTTCTTGATGCTCGACCACATGGCCCCCGGCGTCCCGCGCCGCCGCACCCCGCAGCGGGTCGGAGTTGCCGTTCTTGCCGCGACTGCGACCGCGACCCTGGCCGGGGCCGGCTGGGTCCTCGCACCCAGGCGGTCGCCGGAACCGCTGCGCGCAGCAGAGCGGTTCGTCGACGGCGACCTCATCACCGTCGTCGTGGGAACCGTGGGCAGGCCGTCGCTGTCGGGCACGGTCGAGGCCGTGCTCGCGCAGTCCTACCCGGCCGTGGAGATCGTGGTGGTGGACAACGCACCCACGTCGGGACGGGTGGACGACGCGTTGAGGTCGATCGACGATCCCCGCTGCATCGTCGTGCGTGAGCCGCGCCGCGGGGTCTCGCGAGCCAGAAACACAGGTGCCCGGCACGCGTCGGGCCGCGTGATCGCTTTCACCGACGACGACGCCGAACCGGATTCGCAGTGGCTCGCTTCCGTGGCGCAGGTGTACTCGGCAGATCGAGCCGGTGTCGTGGCCGGGGTGACCGGACGGGTCGTCGGACTCGAGGTCGAGACCGATCAGCAGCAGTGGTTCGAGGAATCCGGGTTGTTCGAGAAGGGATCGACGCGCACGGTCTGGACCCTCGCGCCGACCGGATCGATCGACGAAGAACTGGGTGCACGCGGCACCGCAGCACTGTTCCCCTACACGGCCGGGGAGATGGGCAGCGGCAACAACATGTCGTTCCGAAAGACTGCCTTCGACTCGCTCGCGGGATTCGACGAGAGGATCGGCCCGGGCACGCCCACCAAAGGCGGTGAGGACCTCGAGCTGTTCCGACGTGCAGTGCTGCGCGGGGGAACGATCGTCTACGACCCGACGGCCGTCGTCGGCCATCATCATCGAGCCGATCACGAAGCGTTGCGCGAGCAGATGTTCGGGTACGGAAGCGGAATGGCCGCCATCGTCACCAAACTCTTCCTCGACGGCGGAGCTCCGGCCCGCGCACTGCTCGGCCGGCTCCCGACCGCATTCCGCATGCTTCTCGCACCCGAGGAGAACCGCTTCGCGGACGGGGCTCCGCCGATGCCTCGCGACCTCAAGCTCACCGAGCTCTACGGCTACCTGTGCGGGCCGTTCCTGTACGTCAAGGCCATCACGGTTCGCGGCACCGGGATCAATTCGTGACGATCACCGACACCACCGACGCACCCGAGGACGCAGTAGGTCGAGCCGATCCGACGCGACCCGACTCGAGCTACCGCGGGGCGCAAGCGCTGCTGTTCGCTGCCGCAGCGGTCGCCATCGCGTCGACGGTGCTGGCCATCCTCGCCGGATCCGATCACGCGGGTGCGGTACCCAACGGGCTCCGGGTAGCCGTGGTCGTCGCCGCCGTGACGCTGTTGCCCGGGGCACCCATCGCGGTGCTGCTGCGCCTCCGACAGCCGGCACTGGTCGGTTCGGTGACTGTCTCGATTTCGTTCGCGACGATGCTGATCATCGCGCAGGCCGAGGTCGTCACCGGGAATCTGCGTCCGGTGACGGTGCAGCTCTACATCTGTGCGGTGTCCGCCGCGCTCATACTGTGGGCGTCGCGAACGTTGGTGCCTGCGGTGCCTCGACCGCGCCCGGACCGGACTGCGGTGGTGACCCGGTACGCACTGCTCGGCGCGGTGGCCGTCGCCGTCGTGCTGTTCGCTCACGCCACGAAGGTGCTCAGGCCGCAGGCGTCCGGGGCGTTGGGCGTCATCACCCACATCGGCTTCAGCTACCTCGTCGCGCTGGCGATCGTGGCGGCCGTGATCGCCGTGGCGCTGTCGCGGGCCCGACTCGACCCGGTGGTACTCGGCGCGGCCGGTCTCGCTCTGATCATGTTCACCACGATGTACGTGTCGTTGGCCGACGGCGTCACGTCGATTCCGACGGCGTACACCCATCGCGGGCTGATCGACATCATCGCGTCATTGCAGGGTCTGCCACCGCCGTCGGACGCGCGATTCAGTTGGGCCGGATTCTTCTCTGCCGGAGCTCACATGTCGGGTGCCGGCGCGCTGTCGGACCTGTCTCCGATGCTGCTGTGGGCTCCGCTCTTCTACGGCGGCGTGACCATGTTGCCGCTGTACTCGATCGCGCTGTCGCTGACCGGGCGCAGGCGCGTGGCGTGGATCGCGGTGATCCTCTACCTGTCGTTCAACTGGTACCAGCAGGACTACTTCGCGCCGCAGCCGACGGCGACCATGCTGTACCTGACCATCTGCGCCTTGCTGCTGTGGCAGTTGCGCAGTGCGCCCCTGCCGTCGGCCCCGCGGTCGTGGCGTCGGTGGATCGTCACGGTGCCGCGGCGAACTCTGGGCACGGTTCCCGGTGTCGGTGCCGGCCGCACCCTCGCGATCGAGGCGCTGATGATCGTCCTGATCGCGGCGATCGTCATCACTCACCAGCTGACGCCCATCGTGTTGATCGCGGCGCTGTTCCTGTTCTCGCTCACCGGAACCACGCGGTATCGACTGCTGTGGCTGTTCGCGGTTGCGCTGTTCGTGGCCTGGTTCAGTTACGGAGCCGTCGACTACTGGAAGGGCCACCTCGCGTACGTGCTCGGCGATGTGGGCCAGGTATCGGGCGCGGTGCAGGGCGGCGTCAGCGACCGGATCGGTGCCGATCCTCTGTATCAGAAGATGCAGTATCTGCGGTTGGCGGCGTCGGGCGCGCTGTTGATGTTCGCGTTCGCCGGTTGGCTGACCTACCGCCGACGCAAGACGTGGCTCATCGGCGGCTTGCTCTGCATGGTGCCCTTCGGTTTGGTATTGGTGCAGAGCTACGGCGGTGAGGTGGTGATCCGGTGCTTCGTGCTGGCGTCGCCGTTCATCGCGCCCTACGCCGCGGACGCGTTGGTGCGCACCTTCGCGATCATTCGACGGTTCACGGGTCGATCGGCCCAGCCGCGGCACTGGTCGCGCACCGTCGCCGCGACCGCGGCAATCCTCGGAATTGCCTTGATACTGACGGCAACTCGCGGGTTGAACACCTCGTTCGAGCATACCGACGAGGATCAGATCCGATACGGAGACGCATTGATGCGGTCGGTTCCGCAGGGCTCGGAAATCATGGTCATCGGAACGGCGGCCGGGCTGGTGTCCGCACGCTACTTCGACGACGTCAGAGTGGCGACCATGGAATCGTTCGAGTGCCTCGACGATCTCAGCGGGTGCGTTCGAAAGGAGAACCCCGACTTCGTGTTCACCACTCGACAATCGTCGGCGCAGATCTACCTGCAGTATGGATATTCGCAATCGGTCGTCGACCAACAGCTGGGCATGTTGGTCGGATCCGACGAGTATCGCGTGGTTGTCGAAACCGCCGACCTGACCATTCTGCAGAATGCGTCCACCCCACCGGTGGTGCTCAAATGACCGATCTGTGGCTCGGCTTCCTCGCATTCGGTGCCCTGTTCGCGGCGCTGATCGTCGCGTCGGTACTACGCGAACGCGAGGTGCCCTCCGACGGTGCGATCGGGCGCGGCGGCGGCGGACGCATCAACCGCGCAGTGGTGCTCTCCGCGACACTGATCGTGCTGTTGCTCCTGGCCGCAGTCGTCGTGATCGTGCGGTTCCAACAGATCGCGATCTGGGAGTGAGAATCTTTCGCGGCCTGTCGGTGGCCCTGCTGGTCGTGGCGACGACGGTGTCCTGTGCGCCGTCGACCGGACCCCAACCCGAGTTGGTCAGCAGCGAACGGTGCGACCCCATGGCGGACGACGTCATGTCGGGTGAAGCTGTGCCCCGGGAGGACCTACCGGGGTGGCGGCAGACCTTCGTCGACGATTTCGACCGGTGCGATCTCGGTGACGACTGGGGTGCGTACTACGGCCAACCCGGAGGCGACCCGGCCAGTTGGTGGGAGTACGAACAGGCCTCGGTCACCGGTGGCGCACTGCGGCTGCGCGCCGAGCAGAAGGACGGCCGCTGGGTGACCGGCGGCGTCTCGAATTCGCCTGTGTCGCAGAGGTACGGCAAGTGGGACGTACGGCTGCGTGCGGACCGCTCCGACGAGATCAGCTACCACATTCTGCTGTGGCCCGCCGACGAGGTGTGGCCGCCGGAGATCGACATCGCCGAGAGCGCCGACGGGACCAGACAGACGATGTCGTCGTTCCTGCACTGGAGCGGTGCAGAAGGAGACCGTCACTTCTCACAGGCGAATCTGCAGTTGGACACCAACGACTGGCAGACCGTCGGAGTGGAATGGGACCCCGAGCAGATCAGGTATCTGGTCAACGGAAAGGTCTGGGCGCGAACACCACTGGGAGCATCCATCCCGGACAAGCCGATGTGGTTGGGCATCCAGGCCCAGGCGGGCGCCTGCACCAAGCTCGAATCCTGGGGTGTCGGAGAATGCGGCCGGGCGGGAACACCCGACGTCGCGAACGTGGACGTGGACTGGGTGGCGGTGTACGAATCGGACGGGACACCGTCCGTCGTGGAGGACACGCCGTCGGGATCGGTTCTGCTGGAACAACAGAACTGACCCGAAGCCGACCTATGACGTACGAACCGTCAGGCCCGGGTTCTCGGCGAGAATGTCGTTGATCGGCGTCGCGAACAGTTCCGGACGCTGACCCTGCAGCATGCTGACGACGGTCGCGATCTCGCACGAGGGTTGATCGCCCACGTTCGACGCGTTCGCGATGCCCACGGCGAGCGTGCCACTGACGATGGGGCCACCGCTGTCGCCGCGCAGCGCGCAGATCGACGTGGAGAAGCTGCGGTCCAGGACATTGCCGCCCATGGTGACGTGCTGGCCCGTCGACAGGATTGTGCCGCAACTGAATCCGGTGGTAGCTCCGGATTTGCAGACCGGCGCGCCGACGACCGGATCCACCGTGCCGGTGATCAGCAATGGGCCGGACCCGGGAACTCGCATCGCGTTGCTCTCGAATTCCCCGGTGTTGCCGTCGTCGATGTCGATGAGCGCATAGTCGTTGTGCGCCCGGCTGGTTCGATAGAACGAGCCGAACTTGGAGCCGACGAGGCTGCCGTACATGGGGTACGCGCCCGTCGTGACGGCGGAACCGGTGCTCGACTCGCCCGGATCACAGTGTCCTGCAGTGATGTTGACGGCACCACGCGTCGGATCGACGGCATTGAAGCCCAACGAGCAACGCAGACCGGCCCCGGCCGGGGTACCGGCGAGAAAGCTGTCGCCGCCGAGGTACGAACTGGCGCGAATGGGCCCAGCGGTGAGCGAGGGATCGAACGGCACCCGGTCGAGGAGCGGACCGATTGCATCGATGACGGGGGCCGGGATGTCGAATACAGCCGGGTCGATCACGAATCCGGCCGCCGTCGCCGCCTCGACCATATCCGCGTGGGACGGTCCGTCGGCGACCGCGACGACCGGCAGCCCGGCCGCGTCGAGATTGCCACGGACCGCCGGGCCGACGGCGGCGGTGAACTCGGCCAAGCGGCGCGCTGCGTCGGCGCGGTCGAGAAACTGCTGAGGGCTGAGCCCGAGATCGCGTGCCACAGCGTCGGCCAGTGACGCCGGTTCGGGCGGCGCCGCAACGGCAGTGGGTGCAGACACCACCGTCGCCACGAGCAACGAGACAGCAGTGACCGATAGTGCACACGCACGGCGACGCATAACGACCTTCCCCCCGGGCATCGAACGATGTGATGCCGTTCACTCCGCATACGACTATAGGGGGTCGGCGGCCTCCGCCGTACCTGCTTACCCGGTTCGGACGGTAGCTCCGGTCGCACGCGTGACCTGATCGATGGGAATGCCCAAGCTGGCGGTGCCGCCGAACTGCGCCAGCGCGAGGTTCGCCTCGGTGCAGTCGGGTGCTCCACCGCTGTTGGATCCGCTGGTGATGCCGAGTGCCAGCGTGCCGGTGACGATGGCCCCGCCGCTGTCACCGGCCAAAGTGCATGCGGTACTGGCGAAGCCGCGTACGGTGCGCGACGTGCCGTCCTCCATGAACAGTTGGGTCTCGACGCGATCGGCAGCCACTACACCGCACGTGAACGACGACGACTGCCCGGATTTGCAGACGGGTGCGCCGATGACGGGGGATGCCGTTCCGGTGACGGTGACGGTGCTGCCGTTGGCCCCGCGAACGGTGGGGCGGTCCAGCCCGGCCTTCTGCCCGGCGGCGTCGAGGCCGATGACCGACCAGTCGAGACCGTCCGGTGCTCCCAGGCTCGAGCGATCGAACGAGCCGATCTGGGAGCTGCGCGCGATGTCGGCCGGATCGGGCAGGTACACCGGCGCTCCACCGGACCCGGTCGCCTTGTTCGGATTGCAGTGTCCTGCAGTCAGATTGACGGGACTACCGTCGGCGTCGACGGCGTTGAAGCCGAACGAGCAGATGCTGATCTCGGTCGGCGATGCGTCGGCGATCGGCCCGGCAGTGGTGACGTAGGTGTCGCCGCCCATCGGCGCCGGGTCGGCCGGCTTGTCGCCACCGGGCGCGAGCGTCACCTTGATGTTGGCGAGCAGTGTCGGCAGGTTCAACGCCCGGCCGATCGGACTGTTCGCCACGTCCAGCACGATCTGGTTGTCGATGAAGTCGATGGCTGTGCCGTTGATCTGCTCCGAGATCTCACGGGGTAGGCCGGCGATCCACGAGTTCAGATCTGCCAGCGACTTCTCCAGACCGTCCGCGGACACCGGCGACTGCGCGGTGGCATAGCCGTCCTTGGCAACGGCCTGCGCCGCAGCCGGAGACGTGACGGCGACGACGGCATTGCCGTCGGGTCCGATCCAGGCACCGGCGAAATCGGCGGGTCGGCTCGCGCGGAAATCCGAGGCGTAGGCCGACAGCTCCTGTGCGCGTGCCGCACGATCGAGGTATTCCTGCGGTGAGATCTTCAGATCTCGCTGCACGGCTTCGACGAGCTCCCGCGGAAGCTGATCGGCGGGCGACTGAACCACAGGTTCGGCTGCCGCTGTTCCGGAGAACGAAGCAAGAAGTACGAAAGCCGTCGAGCACAGCACTGCAGTACGCAGAGCCCCGGTGTTACGCATGAAATCCCTTCATCGGGTGCTTGGCATCAGCGCCCCACCCTAGGGCATGCACAACTGAACCAGTGTTCGCCCTGGTCAGGACGCTGGGACTGTCGCTGAGGTGGTCGTCGTAGTCGTGGTGGTGGTGGTGGTCGTCGTCGTTTCCGTCGGCGTCGTTGCTTGCGGAGTGGTGGTCACCGCGACGGGTGGTGTCGTGACCACCGGAGGTGGTGCCGGTGTCGGTTCCGGCGCGGGCGGCGGCGCAGGCAGGGGAGCCGGTTGGGGCGGGGTGTACTCCTCGGCCGTCGGCTCCCGCACCACCTCGGGAGCAGCCGCGGGTGCGGTCGTCGTGGTCGGTGCGGTCGAGGGCACCCGCGCGGAGGTGGTGACCGGTGATCCGGCGTCGGTGACGGTGGGCGGTGTCGTCGCGGGTCCGCTGCTGAACACGCCGCTCAGGGCTGCGATGACGAGAACGATGACCACGCCCGCACCGGCACCGGCGATGATCGTGGTGACGGTACGCGAGCGCTCGCTGCGTTCCTTCTTGTTCTCGGTCGTCGCACCGGAGAATGCGGTTGCGGCGTACTGCTGGGTTGCCGGGCCGGAACCGTCGGGATCTCCGGCCGGAACGATGGGCTCCGAGCGCAGCTGGGACGGGCCGAACACCGGTGCCACCGCCGGTATCGCCTCGGAGAACGCGAGGGGCGGCGGCGGAGCGACCACCGGGATCGCGTCGGTATCGAGAGAGTCCGTGCCGTCGTTGCGCGTGACCACCGGCGCTGCGCCGGTCACCATCGAGTTGCCGTCGACGTCCTCGATCTCGGCGATGTTCAGTGCGCCGCGAGCCGCAGCGAGCGGCTCGACGAGCAGTGCGCCTGCGGTGCGCTCGCCGATGTCCGCGACCACCGGCGGTAGGGCAGCACTGCCACCGGTGAGCACGACCGTGCCGGTCGTCGGCACGTCGAGCAGGCCCAACGTCGGCGCGATCAGGTCGGCGAACTCGGTGCGGGTGACCTCCGTCGTATCCGAGACGCCGGGCAGCTCCACCGCGATCGTGGCCACGTCCTCGGTGCTCAACGTGTGTTTCGCCTGCTCGCAGGATGCGACGACACCGGTGAGAGAGGCCAGGACTGCCGCGTCGGACAGGTCGAGGTGTTCGCGATCGGTCACCACGTGATCGAACAGGGCATCGGTGAACACGTCACCGCTGACGGCGGTGGTGCGCTCGGTGCCGCCGCCCGGGTACGTCGAGATGTCCGTGCCGGTGGCCCCGATGTCGATCACGGTGACTGCTGCCCCCGGGCTCGGCTGCGCGAAAGCGCTCGCGGCCTTGGCCTCGGGAACCAGCGCGACGTCGCTGAGACCGGTGTGATCGAGGGCGTCGCGCAGCAGAGCGATGTTCTCGCGGGGCCATCGCGTCGGATACGTCATCGTCGTGACGGGCGTGGACGCTGATTCGGACGTCTCGGAGAACATGCTCACGAGGCAGTTCGCGGCGTTGGCCATCAGATCCTCGGCGCGATACGCGTCGGCATCGGGTTCGAGATCTTCTTGTTTGCCGACCAGATCGACGAAGCGAGTGAACGGTGCCGTGTCGACGGGCTCTCCGAGATGGGCGCGGCCGTCGTCGTCGAATCTCAGTGTCGTCGGCAGTACGACGACGGTGGGTTCGAACGCGGTCGAGTCGCGATACACCGCTACGGACCTGGTGTTTCCGATCGTGATTCCGAGATGTCCGGCACCGCTCATGGAGTGCCGCCCGTCGTAGCTCCGGCCGGAGCCTGGCCCTGGGGCGGAGCGAGACGTCCGGCCTGGGTGTTCTCGCCGGCGTTCTCGTCGGGGCCGGGCTTCGGCGGGTCCTCGGCGGTGTCGTCGTCGGGCAGCTCGGGTCCGACCGGTTCGTCGTCGGTCGGCGGTGTCGTGGTGGGGTCCTCGGTCTCGGTGGCCTCCGGAAGGTCGACGGCGGGTCGCGTGTCGACCTCGGCCGCGTCGCGTTCGGAGCGTCGCTCTCGGGTCGGGTCCGTAGCCGTGGTCGTGGTCTCCGGCGTGATGATCGGTGCGGGCGGGACGGCGGGGACGAGTTCGGCTGCCGGTTCGACGACGGCAGTGGGGAAGTCGATCGGCCCACCCGGCCGGATTCCCGACGTCGTCGTCGGGGGCGCGACCTGAGCGTTCTCGATGGTGGGCACCGGGGTGTCGGCGGATGTGCCGAGCTGCAATGCGATCACACCGGCACCGACCGTCAGCGCCGCTGCGAACGCCGCGGCGGCGAACAGTGGGGCGGTGAACAGGGGACGACGGTCGGCGCGGGTCGGTGCGCCGACGACGGCGAGGCGTTCGGTGACGGCGTCGACCGGGTACCGGGCAGCCAGAAGCGCTGCACCACGAGCCGCGGCGACGGCAGTGTCCTTCTTCTCCATGGTTGCTCGCATCGACGAGTTCCAGGCGGCCAGCGCCTCCTCTTCCGATACGAGCGCAACGTGCGCCAACCCGTGCCCGTTCATGGCCGCACGCAGGGCGAACACCTGCTCGGCGGTCCAGCGGGCCGGGTAGGTGGCGGCCGCAGCGAGATCGCCGGGGCGCAGATCGATCGACGACGCCACCTCGGTGAGCAGGCACAGCAGCGCCATCGACGTCAGCTGTTCGGCGGGAAAGACGGTGCCCCGGCTCCCGGTGACGCCGTCGCCGAGCGCGTCGAGGAAGTGCGTGTACGCCTCGGAGTCGTTGTCGGTGGCGTCACCGAGTGAGACGGTGCCGTCGGGGTGAGTGTTGAGCACGGTCGAGTGCAGGGACGCCAGATGCAGGGAGGGGCCGGGCGCGATGGGGTGCGACACGGCCGCGACGGCCTGCTCGTCGTCCAGATAGAGGCCGACGTCCGGTGCGCCGATACTCGCCCCGCCGGGCTGCTCGGTCATGCGGGCTGCTCGGTCATGGGGATATCTACCTGTCCTGGGCTCGGAGTCGATGTTCGGTCGTTATGTCGCTTCGGATCCTCACACAGTTACACCCGCAGGAGGGGGCATCAGCGTGCCGCAGTCAGGTGGTCGATGTTCCGTAGCCCATCGCCCGCAGCATCGAGATCAGTTCCGAGCGCGACCCGGCTCCGAGCCTGCGGCGAATGCGAGCCACATGATGTTCGACGGTTTTCGGGGAGATGTAGAGCCGGCTGCCCACCTCGCGGTACGTGACGCCGAGAACCAGTAGCTCGGCCACCTCGGCCTCGCGTTCGCTCAGAGATCCCGACGGCTGCGGCGTCGTCCCGTCGGTCTCCCGCTGATGCGAGCTGGGCTGACGCAACGACCGGGCGATGTGCAGTAACGAGGTGGCCGTGGCGGTGTCGGCGACGGTCAGCGCGGCCTCGCTCGCCAACCGGGCACCGTCCCACGGCAGGCCGAACGCGGTGAGGGTGCGCGCCGAGAGTTCGACCTCGGCGGCGTCGGGCCTGCCCTGTAGAACGCCGAGCCACGCCCGCCCCGCCGCGGCGAGTGCGGAACTGTACGGGTGCGTCGAAGCGGCGGACGCGAGGGCCTTCGCGTGCGGCACCAGGGCTTCGGGCGTCTGCGCCACGATGGCGGCCTGCACCTGATACCAATGCAGCGCCGACGCCCACACCGGCGGATCCCCCAACGCGGCGAGCAGCGTCGTGGACTGCGACACGAGGTGCTCGACGCGATCGAACTGGCCCACTCGTGTTGCGGCCAGCACCAATTCGCCGAGGGGCAAGAGAGAGAACAGATCGATCGAGTACGCGGCGACGACGTTCTGCGCCTGGGTCCACGCCGTGACGAGAGACCCGGCGTCCCCGGACCTGCGGGCCAACCCCACTCGAATGCCGTGCAGGAACAGGTGATTGCGCACGTGCGAGTCGGGGATCTCGAGCGGGTCGACCAGGTGGCAGGCCTGCGCGGCGTCTCCTCGCAGCATGGCCGCCCAGCCGCCGATGAGAACGAGCCGCGTGTGGGCCTCGGATCCCGGCCGCAGCTCGGGTAGGGCACGAGCGATGACGGAGTCGACGCGGGCGAGATCACCGCAGTGCACGGCATGCAGGGCGGCCACCGCGGCTGCCGAATCCGGAGCGCACCAACGATCGGACGGCGCGGCCGTCAACGTGACCGCGCGCATCAGCGCGTTCGTCGCCGCACTCGACGCGGCAGCGCTGCGTGAGTCGATCGAACCGAGGACCCCGTCGACGAGCAACGCGCCCGACGCCGTGCTCGACGTCGGTGCCAGCGATGCCACGACACTCAGTGCGCGGTCGGCAGCAGGGCGGTCGCCTGCGGCAGCGGCCGACAAGGCAGCCCACACCGCATCGGTCCCGAGTCGATCCGTCCCGAGCCAGGCGAACAATTGCGCACTGCGCGAGACCATTCCGCGCTGCGCGGCGACCGACGCCGAGACCCTGACCGCAGTGCGTAGATCGACCTGCGTGTGATCGGTGGCCGCATCGAGAATCTCGTCGGCACGACGGCCTGCCTCGTCGAGGTGTCCGGTCGCGGCGGCCACCTCTGCCCGCCGGGCCGCGAGCGCAGATGGGTCGAATCCCGCCGCTGCTGCCGCGTCGTACAGCTGGCCAGCGGACTCTATGGAAGTCGAATCACCCTGTCCAGCAAGGAAATCAGCGAGGTCTGCGCGTACGACCCCGTGCGCCGCCAACACTCGCGCTGCCGAGGCGTCGAGCAGACCGGATTTCGCCGCAACCTCGGTGATGCGGTCGAGCAGCACCCGGCATCGACGCTCCCCGATCATCTCGGTCAGGGGACCTTCGGCGGACGGGACCAACGCGCCCGTGGCGTCGAGAAGACCGGAGCTGCAGGCGATATCGACGACCGTCTCCGCGTCGGCCGCCCGTGTTACGAGCTGCGCCGCCGTGACCGGGTCCGGGACGACGCCGAAGCGAGCCGCGAGCAGCACGGCGCGGGTGTCGTCGGTGGTGTCGACAAGTATCCGGCGATGCTGCTCGGCAACCGATTCGGTGACCGCGCGCAGCGGAGTGGGGTCGGACCGTTCGCCCCCGAGCGCGGCCAGTGCCGCGTCGACGGCGACGAGAAGCCCTCCGGTGGACTTTGCGATCGCGCTCGCCAGCGACGCCGAGATCGGCCGAGCGACTGCGGCTGCCCGCGTTGCGATCGACGTCTTGTCCAACGGCACCAGCGTCAGGCGAGCGGCACCGGCGGATGCGACGAGCTTCTCGATCCGGGAATCGTATCGGCGCGGGGCCGTGGCGAGAACCAGCGTGATGTCCGAACGGGTTGCTGCAGCGGCGATCTCGTCCACGCGGTGATCCGGCAACAGATGGGCGTCGTCGACCAGAACCGTCGCACCCGACGGCGCGTCGGTGACACTGTCTGCATGCACCGTCGTCGCGGCGGCCGCGACCGCACCGAGCACCGCGGATCGACCGGAGCCGTTCACCCCGACGACAACATGCACACCGGTGCTCGACGACGCGTCACGAACGAATCGATCGGCGCGCTCGACGCCGACGAGAGCGGATGGGCTGTTGGCCACGGTCGGTCTATCGACCGGTCAGGCCGCCGACGACCCCGCCGAGTCCGTCACCCAGGCCCTGACCCACACCTCCGACAACACCGCCGAGGCCCTGCCCGACGCCCTGACCGACGTCGCCGAGGGTCGGGCCCTGGTACGTCGGTAGCGGTTGTGGCGTGAACTGCGGTGCTTGCGGGACCTGCACGGCCGGAGGCTGGTAGTTGGGCACCGTCGGTGCGGCGATCGACGGGATGGTCGGCACGGTGGCGGCCCCGTTCTGGCCGGGGACCGCGGCGGGCGCTCCGGCGACGGGTGCCCCGGCAACAGGAGCCCCGGTGGCCGGATCGATCTGGGTGACACTGCCGTCGGCGTTGACCACCGTGGTGGGTGCACCCGTGGAGCCGACTGCTGCAGAACCGGTCGGCCCGGTCGTGGACCCGACTTCTGCCACCGCGGCCGTGCTGCCGGGAGTCTCGCTGCTCGAGATCTCGGCGTTGGATTCGGCCGGAGTGGTGTTGTCCGAGGTGAGGGCCGTTCCGACCGACAGTCCGCCGCCCGCGAGAAGGGCCAGCACGACGACGGATCCGGCGACCAGGCCTGCCTTTTTCCGTCCGGACATCCCCGATTCCGACGCCACTGCCGTCGGGGTCGGGGCGGGCCGCGGGGTGGGACGGGGCATCGGCGCGGCAACGGCGGTCGCGGCGGGAACCGCAGCCAATGCTGCTGCATCGTCCGCGGCGGTGGCGTCGGCGATGTCGCTGCCGAGGATCGCGGCTCCGATCGCGACGGTCAGTTCGGGGCGAGGCCCGGCCACGACCGGTACTCGCAGTTCGGTCGAGACGAGCTCGGCGACGAGCGGGATGGCCGAGCTGCCGCCGGTCAGCACCACCTGATCGATGTCGGTGACCTCGAGGCCTGCGGCCGTGACGGCGTCACGCACGACGCCGATGGAGGCCAGCAGCGATGCGCGAACGAGGTCTTCGACTTCCGAGCGGACCAGTCGTACTTCGGTGTGCAGCCCCGGCAGGTCCACCGTCAGCGACGTGGAGGTGTCGTAGGACAGCTGTTCTTTGGCCTCGCCGCAGCGGGCGCGCAATTCGACCAGTGCACCGACGGTGTCGGGATCGAAGGGATCGAACTCGAACGACTGACTGCCCGAGACGGTGTCGAGTACGTACTGCATGATCTCGTGGTCGAACTGTGCGCCGCCGAACTCCTGCGAATGAACGCCGGTTCCGACGACGCCTGCGTCGGACCCGGTCCGCATCAGCGTGACGTCGAGAGCCGTCGCGCCGAGGTCGTAGACGACCGCGAGACCGTCGGACTGGGTTCCACGGGTGACTTCGAGCCAGCGCATCGTGGCGACCGACTCGGGAACGAGCGTGACGTCGGTCAGGCCTGCGCGATCGAGCGCTTCGCCGAGCACCTCGACGGTGTAGGCGGTCCAGCGTGTGGGGTGGGTGACCACCACGGAGGGGGAGGAGTCGACACCGGCGGAGACGTCGGCGACGAGGGCACGAGTGGCGGTGGCGTACAGGTCCTCGGCGCGGTGACTGCGGCCGTCGTCGTCGATCAGTTCGACAGGGTCACCGACGCGATCGGCGAACCCACTGATGAGATGGCGCGTCGAGCGGTCCCACAGGTCGGCGAGACTGGGGGCCGCACCGGGACGAAGATCGAGGGCCGAACGCTTGACCACCGAGGTCACCGGGTCGGTATCCAGGGCGGCAACAGCCGTCACAGTTCCGATCCGTATGCCGAGCCCTGCGTTCATCTGCCGCCACCTTCTTGTCGCACTGCCCTGGTTCCCACCGCCGTTACCCGCACTGTCGGCTCGGTGCCCCGATTCGTTACGTCTCACAGCAGGTTAGAGCGTGCAACGAGGTAAATCCCCTAAAGCGCTCAGATCCCCTAATGCAAGTCCCCTGGCGACCCCTCGGGGGAGTAGGGGGATCGTCCCCGTTGGGCGGGGGCTCTGCGGACCATAGCTTTGTGATCAACCACGAAGCATCACTCGTCAAGGAGACTCACATGGCTACCAACGCCGTACTCGATTTCATTCTCGGCCTGCTGCGCGACGACAACGCCGCTGCTGCCTACTGCGCCAACCCCGAGACGACGTTGGCCGCTGCCGGCCTCGGCGGCGTCACCCACGCAGACATCGTCGCGGTGGCCCCGTTGGTCGCCGAGTCGGGACTGTTCGCCGGTGCAGGCAGCCAGCTCTCGGCGATTCTGGGTGCAGGCGGATCCGCAGGCCTCGACGGCGCACTCGCCGGAGGCGCGAGCCTCGGCGGCGGACTGTCGGCCGGACTCGGCATTGCCGCAGGAGCGGTAGCCGGCGGCGGGCTCGCCGCAGGTGGCGCGCTGACCGGTGGAATCGACGTGGCGGGCGAGATCGAAGCGTCGCTCCAGGCAGCTCTCGCTGCAGCTCTGGCCGTCGGTGGCCAGATCGGCCTCGAACTCGGCACCGCATTCGGTGGCGCTCTCGACGCACTCATCGGTGCCGGTGCGGGCATCGGCGGCGGACTCGGTGGCGGAATCGATCTGGACCTCGACGGTCTTCTCGGCGGCACGGTCGGACTCGGCGCTGCGCTCACCGGACTCATCGGAGCAGGCGCAGACATCGGCGGCGAGATCAGCGCCGACCTGGCAGCGCAGCTGCAGGCAGCCCTCGACGCCGCGATCGGCGCCACCGGCGCAGTCGACCTCGCCGCGCTGGCCGACATCCAGGGCGGACTGTCCGGCGCACTCGGTGCCCTCTTCGCAGTCGGCGGAACCGTCGGAGCCGAACTGGGCGCTGCCGTCGGTGGCGTCTTCGAATCCGTGCTCGACGCCGGAGCCGGCCTGGACATCGTCGGCGGCCTCGGCACCGCGCTGACCGCAGGCATCGGCGGCGCTCTCGCCGGACTCGGAACGGTCGGTGCGGACCTCACCGCAGACATCGCAGCAGCCCTCAGCGGATCCGCTGAAGCCGGAGCCGCGCTGGTCGGCGACATCGCCGGTGGCATCGGTGGCAGCCTCGGCGGACTCTTCGCCGTCGACGGTGCCATCGCAGGATCCATCGGAACCGCACTCGGTGCAGTACTCGACGCCGGTGCCCTCGCTGACATCGACGTCGACGCACTCCTCGCAGCCGGCGGCAACATCGGCACGGTCGTCAGCGGCGCCCTGGGCGGCGTCCTCGATCTCGACGCCGGAGTCGTCGGAAACCTGGCCACGGCCATCGACACCGCGATCGAGGGAACCCTCGGTGCCGGGCTGGGCATCGGTGGCAGCATCACCGGCGAACTGGCGGGTCAGCTGACGGGTGAGCTGACCGGCGGAATCACCGGCGCGCTGACCGGCGGAGTCACGGGCAGCCTCGAAGTAATTCTCGGAACCGCGTTCGGTGTGGGCGGCGCTGCAGGCGCACAGCTCGGCACGGCCGTCGAAGCAATCGTCGACGCCGGAGCCACACTCGACCTCGGAGCAGCACTCGGCGCGAGTGCAGATCTCAGTGCTCAGCTGGCCGGTGCGGTCGACACGGCCGTGTCCGCAGGTGCCGATCTCACCGGCACCGTGGAAGGCACCCTCTCCGGACTCGGTGGCCTCGGCGGCGGCTTGACCGGCGGCCTCGCCGGACTCGGCAACGTCGGCGGAGACCTCACCGGCGGCCTGGCCGGACTCGGTGGCCTCGGCGGCGGCCTGACGGGTGGCCTCGCCGGAGTCGGCAGCGTCGGCGCAGGTATCACCGGTGGCCTCGCGGCCGTCGGCAGCGCAGGAGCAGATGTGACCGGCGGCCTGGCGGCGGTCGGCAACGTCGGCGGCGACGTGGCCGGTGGACTGAACGGGCTCGTCGACGCGGGCACGAGCCTGACCGGCGGACTGGCCGGGCTCGGCAGCCTCGGCGGCGGAATCGCAGGCGGTGTTGCAGGTGGAGTCGAAGGCGGTGTCTCGACCGGCATCGACGCAGCCGCGCAGGCCGGTGCAGGACTGGAAGGCACCCTCACCGGTGCCGTCGACGGCGGAATCGACGCGGCCGCGCAGGCCGGTGCAGGACTGGAAGGCACTCTGACCGGCGCTGTGAACGGCGGAATCGACGCCGGTACGCAGGTCGGTGCAGGACTCGAATCGGCAGGTGACCTCGCCGGTTCCGCCGCGGGTGACCTGGCCGGAAACGTCACCGGAGGACTCGAGGGCACCGTGGGCGGCGTCGTCGACGCGGGAACCTCGGTGGGCGGCGAGATCGCGTCGAACATCGGCGGCGGACTGGATGCCGGCGGCTCGATCGGCGGCGGACTGGCCTCCACGGTGAGCGGGGGTTTGGATGCTGGTGCGGACGCTGCGGGTTCCGTGGCCGGCGGGTTTGACTCCGCCGCGCAGCTCGGTGGCCAGGTCACCGGTGCAGTGCAGTCGGGCGCCGAGGGATCTTTCGAGTCCGGGAGCTCCTTCGATTCCAGCGCGAACGCATCGGGTACGGGCTGGTCGAGCGTCGACTCCGACGTCTTCGGACAGAGCGAGAGCAGCACGGACCTGTTCGGCGAGACCGGCGGCAACCTGCACGGATCGGTCGATTCGGCAGCAGATTCGCTGGGCCACTCGCTGACCGTCGACCACGACTTCGACCCGCTGAACCCCTGATCGCGTTGCCTGTGATCAGGTGACGAAGTGACGAGTCGGCCCCGAGTGTTCAACGACACTCGGGGCCCGAGTCGTCGCTAGAGTTTGGGAATGCGGCCTGCGGAACGGGTTGGGTTCGCGGGAGTCGACGAGATGGGTTGTGGAGACACAGGTATGGACGGGCAATCTACGGAACTGGCCGAGCTGCTCGATCGCACCGCGGAGGTAGCGACATCGGCGGGACGATCCGATCTGGTCGATCGAGTCGAGGCAGCGAAGTCGCGTGTGCTCGACCCTCGACGTCGCATCATCGTGGTCGGACCCCTCAAACAGGGCAAGAGCCAGTTCGTGAATTCGCTGCTGAATCTGACGGTGTGCTCGGTGGGCGACGACGAGACCACCGCGATTCCGACGGTGGTGTCCAACGCGGACAGCTTCTCCGCGCAGCTCGTGCTCGCGAATCCCGGTGACGAACCGATTCGGGTCGACGTACCGCTCGAAGAGATCACCACGGTCACTCCGGCGAGTCCCCGGGCTCAGGGCCGGGAGGTGCTGCGGCTGGACATCGCGGTACCGAGCCCACTGCTCGCCGACGGCCTGGTGCTGGTCGACACGCCGGGAGTCGGTGGCCACGGAAACCCCCATGCGGCAGGGACATTGGGTCTGATTCCGTCGGCCGATGCCGTGCTCGTCGTGTCCGATGCCTCTCGTGAATTCACCGAGCCGGAATTGGCGTTCCTGCGGCAGGTGCAGGGTCTGTGCCCGGCTGTGGCGGTGCTGATCACCAAGATCGATCTGTATCCCCATTGGCGGCAGATCGTCGAGGCCAACCGTGGACATCTGGACCGTGCGGGCATCAGCGTGCAGATGCTGCCGGTGTCGTCGTTGTTGCGTTCGCACGCAGTGCGTTTGAACGACGAGGAACTCAATGCCGAATCCGGCTTCCAGCAGCTGTACGCGTTTCTGCGCGACGACGTGGTGGCACGAGCCGACGTGCTGGCTCGCGCATCGGTATCCCTCGATGTCCGCTCGGTGACCGAGCACCTGACACTGTCGTTCGGCAGTGAGCTTGCGGCGCTGAAGGATCCGGAGCGCGCGGCCGCCGCAGTCGCCGGGCTCCAGCGCGCCAAGTCCGCCGCCGAGGAACTGCACAAGAGGTCCTCGCAGTGGCAACAGACGCTCGGTGACGGAATCGCAGATCTCGCGTCGGACATCGATCACGACCTGCGCGACCGACTGCGACGCGTCACCCGGGAGGCCGAGGAAACCGTCGACGAGGGGGATCCGGGGAAGGACTGGCCGCAACTGGGCGAATGGCTCGAAGAGCAGATTGCTGCGTCGGTGGGCGACAATTTCGTGTGGGCGCACGAGCGGGCTCTGTGGTTGTCGGAGTTGGTGGCCGAGCACTTCGCGTCGTCCGGCGCGGCGGCCCTGCCCGATCTCGATCTCGGCGATCTCGACAATGTGCTCGAGCCCGTGACGTCCCTGGCCGATCTGGAGTCGGGACGGGTGGGTATCACGCAGAAGGTTCTGGTCGGAATGCGTGGATCCTACGGCGGCGTACTGATGTTCGGTCTGATCACTACGTTCGTCGGGCTGAGTCTGCTCAATCCGATCTCGATCGGAGCAGGCGTACTGCTCGGCACCAAGGCGTACAAGGAAGACAAGGAGAATCGCGTCAAGGCTCGTCGCTCCGAGGCCAAGATGGCGATTCGCCGCTTCACCGACGACGTCAGCTTCCAGGTGGGCAAGGAGTCGAAGGATCGGCTGCGTCAGATTCAGCGGGTGCTGCGAGATCACTTCACCTCGATCGCCGAGCAGACATTGCGTTCGCTCAACGAGTCGTTGCGCTCGGCGCAGGAAGCCGCTGCCGCCGACAACACCGATCGCACCGCCCGGATCGCGAGGCTGGAGAACGACATGCGGCTTGTCTCGGAATTGAATGCTCGCGCAACGCGTCTGGTGAAGGACGTCGCGGTATGAGCGTGACGGCACTGGCCCGAGCGCGCGATCTGATCTCGGCAGCGCGGTCGACGTACGCCGGCGACGCGGAGGCGTCCTGGATGCTCGACGAATGTCTCTACCGTTTGGACGAGCCGCTCCGGGTCGCGCTTGCGGGATCGCTCAAGGCCGGCAAGTCCACTCTGCTCAATTCGCTTGTGGGACAGGACATTGCGCCGACCGACGCTACCGAATGCACCAAGGT
This sequence comes from Rhodococcus sp. NPDC077669, assembly GCF_040686915.1. Classification (NCBI taxonomy): domain Bacteria; kingdom Bacillati; phylum Actinomycetota; class Actinomycetes; order Mycobacteriales; family Nocardiaceae; genus Rhodococcus; species Rhodococcus sp. NPDC077669. The sequence goes on from NZ_JBFBMD010000013.1 coordinate 72,270, forward strand.
CGTCACGTGGTATCGCAATGGTGTCTCACCCAGTGTGACAGCTTGGTACGACGGCGATCGCGCGGCGAACGTTCCGGTGCAACGACGCGACGGGCGGCTGACGTTCGATCTCGGTGCGTTGACGGCGGCGCAGGTCGATCGTCTGGACGTCGAATGGCCGGCAAGTACTTTGGCGCAGACGACGATCATCGACACCCCCGGCACCTCGTCGCTCTCTCGCGATGTCTCGGCGCGCACGTTGGCGATGCTGACCCCCGAGAATTCGTCGTCGGGGGCCGACGCAGTGGTCTACCTGCTGCGCACCCTCAATGCCACGGACGTCTCGTTTCTCGGGCAGATCGGGGCACACGTCGGCGGTGATTCCGGGCCACTAGGCGTCATCGGGGTGGTCTCCCGGGCGGACGAGGTCGGCTCGGGCCGCATGGACGCGATGATGTCGGCCAAGGAGGTCGCGGCGCGGTTCGCGTCCGAGCTCGAAGCCACCGGGCTGTGCCAGGCCGTCGTCCCGGTGGCGGGACTGTTGGCGTTGGGAGCAGAGACGTTGCGGCAGAGCGAGTTCGCCGCATTCCAGATGCTCGCGACGGTACCGACCGAGGATCTGCAACTGGCGATGCTCTCGGCCGATCGGTTCGTGCGGGCGGAGAGCACTCTGCCCGTCGATGCCGCCCTGCGCGCCAGCATCGTCGACCGCTTCGGCCTGTTCGGGATTCGGATGGCCGTGACGCTGATTCGGCTCGGTGTGCGTGATTCGCCGACACTGGCGGCCGACCTGGTCGAGCGCAGTGGACTGTCCGAACTTCGCTCGGTGATCGACGTGCAATTCGGCCAGCGAGCGGATCAGCTGAAGCTGCACTCGGCTCTGGTTGCGCTGCAACGAATTCTGGAGTTCCGACCGGAGTCGCATGCGCTGCGTACCGAAGCCGGCAGGATGCTTGCCGACGTGCACGGGTTTGCCGAACTACGATTGCTCGGCCGATTGCGTTCGGTCACACCGACATTGCCCGACGGCGGACTGCTCGATCTGCAGCGCATCATCGGCGGCTTCGGTATCGCCGCCACCGAGCGTCTCGATCTGCCGCCCGATGCGGGACACACTCAGCAACGCGACACGGCACTGGCTGCGGTGCGTAAGTGGCGATCCCTCTCGGAGCATCCGCTTCTGGACCGGTTCACGTCGAATTCGTGTGCCCTCGCCGCGCGCAGTGCCGAAGGGATTCTCGCCTCACTGACGTGAGGAGCGTCGAGGTAGCAGCGCGACGACCGTGGCGGCTGCGGCAGCGCCTGCCACGACGAACGGACCCCATTGCAGCACGCCGCCGAGCAGGGCCGAGGCGTCGGAGACGAAGGTCGAGAACGTGACGGCCGCCCCGATGGTCAGAATTCCTACCGCGCTCATCAAGATTTTGGACGACGTGGCTGCGCCGCGGAGCAGGTTCAACGAGACGAATCCGAGCAGTACCAGCACGGCGGCGGCAGCACCGCTCGAGATGAGGGTGGCCGACGCCGTGTTCCGGACGTCTGCGGCGCTCGCCGTCGAATCCTGCTGAGCCACGGCGGTTTCGACGCCCAACAGAACGACGTTCCAGTTCAGCGCGATGACGGCGGCCAGCGCCAGGATCAGTGCGGCGGTCGCCGCCCACAGCCCGGTCGCGATCTTCGGCAGACGGGAGTCTGCGGTGGATTCCTGTCGTGGCCGAAGAGGTTCGACGGACAGCTCCGGCCGCGGTGGTTGCGGTCGGGCAGGCCGAGGCCTGTGCGCTGTCGGATCGTTCGGTTCTTCGGCCACGGTGCAGGAGTCTATCCGTCAGCGGTGCTGCGACGCCGTCTCACCGCAGCACCACCGCGACGCCCTCGTACGGACCGAGGTTCATCGGGAAACTGTGCAGTTCGTCGACCGTCGCGATCTCGTTGTCGTCGAACACATCGATGGCGCAGGTGCCGGGCACCAGGTGCTTGGACTGAATAGTTGCGCTGATCTCGTCGGACGAGAAGTTCAGCACCGTGGCCTGGATGGTGCCCTGGCCGAGTTCGTGCACCATCACCAACAGGCTCTTGTGCGAGACCGTCGGAATGTCGATCTGCTGCGCCGTGGCAATTCCGTACTTGTTGCGCAGCTCGATGATTCGAGCCAGCTGCCGAGCGAACGACTGCGGGTCGGCCAACTGCTCCGGTAGCGACCCGTACAGGCTGCGTCCACGGGGAATGCCCGACTCCGAGCGCACGGCGTCGGGGAAATACCCCATCAGGTCGTGTGCGCCGCGGTTGAGCCAGCGAGTGTCGCCCTCCTTGATGAGATCCTCGACCTCGTCGGCGGCGATCGGAAGAATGCCCAGCAAGTCCCAGCCGGACAGTGCGAACACGCCGGGCTGCAGTGCGTTGTACATGGCGAGCAGCAGGTGCGCTCGTTTGACGGTCTCGATGTCCTGCTCGTCCATCCGATCGAGATCGCGGATGCCGAGCGACGCGGTGATCACACTGGCTGTGGTGCAAGCGATTCCGTTGGTGGTGAACGTTCGGTTGTACGGTGCCCAGCGGCCGGTGAGGCGATCGGTGAGTTCACCGCGAATGCGATCGCCCAGATCGCAGCCCTTGACCGACTCGCCGCCGTAGGCGAACTCGTCTTCTGCGTGCAGTGTCGCGAAGTGGATGAGCTCGAACGTCATCTCGTCGTGGTTCTGCAGCGCGTGCACCAACGATGCCGTGTCGACGCCATGATCACGCGCCAAAGTCATGGTAAGTCTGAGGAATTCGGTGTTCCCCATGACGAGCGCGTGCTGGTAGGCCGGACGGTTGATGAAGTCGTACGACAGGTCGGCACCGTTGGTGCCCATCGCCTTGATGTCGTCGATCGTCAGGTTCAACTCCTGGAAGGTGAACCCACCCATCTTGCGCACCACACTGGCGATCAGGTGATTCGCGGCCTCCGAGAGTGGGTGCCCCTCGGACCAACCCGGACCCTCTGCACGCCGTTCGACGCCGAGGAAACCGTTGGCGTCCAAGCGCAACGCGCCGGCACCGAGATCGGCGATGGAATGGCAGGCGTCGCCGATGACGAGGCGCATTCCCGCGAACGATGGGTCGAGCCAGTTGATGGATGGCTGACCGGCCTTGAAGTAGTGCAGGTACACCCAACGCCGCTCGACGCCGTCGATGCCGACGACGGGAGGTGTTGCGCTCCAGTTGGTTTCCTTGACACCGAGCTCGTAGAAGATCACTCGCTGCAGCTGACCGATGATGTAGCCGGCGCGAGCGAGATTGGCCTCGGCCTCGGCGTCGATGTTCTGCGAGTCCGCACCGGCGCGCACGCGGGGGAGCAGGTGCCAGTCCTGCGGCTCGATCTCGACCATGTGGTAGATGCCGGGGTAATCGGCGACGGCCATCTCGGCCAGCCGGAAGTCCGCACCCTTACCGGTGTGGCCGGGAACGATGTCGTCGATGACGATGCCGTCGTACGCGGAAGCCACGACGCACAGGCGTCGGAACTCTTCTTCCGAGCCGAAGGCGGGGTCGATCTGCATACCGATGCGGTCGAAGTGGCCGTCGACGGACGGGGTGGGACGCCACCCGTGGATGCCGCCCGCCACTTTCACCGGTCCGGTGTGCACGGCGGTGACGCCGATTTCGGAGAACGCCTGCCACAACTTCTCGTCACCGAGGGTGCTCAGGAAGCTGGTCTGCGGAGCGTTGATCACCGAGATGGGGTAGGCGGTGAACCAGACGGGTGCTCGCTCGACGGCAGCACGCGGGTCGGGATCGGCATACGGGTTCTGCCACATGCTGCCCTTGCCCGACAGCTGTTCGGCAATGAGCTTGGCATCTCGCAGCATCGACTGTTCGGTGAGCCAGTCCACGTACTCGGGATTGGACGCGACCGGCTCGCTGTCCGGTGTGGGACCACTACTTCGGTTCGCACGACGCACGGACGGACGAAGCGGTTTCGGCCGAGCCGGGTAGAACTTTTCGTCGTAGGTGATCTCGCTCGGTTCGTGCTGCACTTCGGGATCCATGTGCCTCCGTAGCCTCGCTTTTCTTCAACCCTACGTAGGGCGCGGCCGATCCGCAGGGTTGTGGTTCCCCTCTTCTTCGACCAGCGAAACCTAGCGTGTGGGCGCGCCGGGCCCGGCCCGTCGATCGGTGAGCGTCGGCCGAATCACACCAATGTCATTCCGCGCGACCGGTTTTGTTCGATATGTGAACGTCATCGAATCGATACCGCCTGGTGTGGAATGTCTGAATCGGATAGGCCATAGTGAGGAAGTACCAACTGTCCCTTCAGTCACATCAGACTCACGGGTCACATCCCCTCAGCCACAGGAGTTGTCCATGCGACGTCTTGCCCGCACATCGATCCTGGCCTCGACGGCCGCCCTGGCCGCCGGCATCGGTGCGGTCGTCCTCGTACCCATGGCCTCGGCCGAGCCCGAGACCGAGCCCGCGATGCCACTCGGCTCCGCAGTTCTCGAAAGCCCCGACCTGGTGGTCTCGATGGCCACTGTCTGCGACACCGCAGTCGAGAAGGCCCCCGAGGGCGGCGTCGTCGCACTGCAGGTCAAGGTCGAGAACAAGGGTGCCGACGACGCGTCGAACGTCAACGTCAACTACGGCGCACTGCCGGGTCTGCAGGGTCAGAACACCGAGAAGACCATCAAGGCGGGCGAGGCAATGACCTACACCGTGCCGTCGGCCGATCGCGAATGGGTCGCTCGCCCCGCCGGCGCAGCTGCCTTCGCCAGCGCACTCGATGCCGACTTCATGAACAACATCACCGGCGGACTGCTCAGCTACAGCTGCATCCCCGCACCCGCCACCGAGCCTGCCGAGTAATTCTCGTTCTGCACTTCTCTCCCGCTGCGCCGCGACGATCCCCGCCGATCGTCGCGGCGTACTGCTGTGGAGGGGCTTCGCCCCATGTGCGTGGAACTTCGTAGCAGGGGTCGAGTTTCCACTCACCTGGGTCGTTCCGCAGGCTCCACTCCTACTCACATGCGGCGCAGCCGCTCCCTCGGGAACAAATTCGCCACACCCTCCGTTGTGCAGGTCAGCAGCCTTGAGTGGATGAGGCTCAAGTTGGAAGTTGACGCGATAGATCGCGTTGTGCAAACTTGAGCGGAGTTCGCTCACCCAGGGACTGGAACCCACGCAACAACAGGAGGAAACATTATGGCTCGTGCGGTCGGTATCGACCTCGGGACCACCAACTCGGTCGTGTCCGTCCTCGAGGGCGGCGAACCGGTTGTCGTCGCCAACTCCGAGGGATCACGCACCACCCCGTCGATCGTCGCTTTCGCCAAGAACGGTGAAGTGCTGGTCGGCCAGCCCGCGAAGAACCAGGCGGTCACCAACGTCGACCGCACGATTCGTTCCGTGAAGCGCCACGTCGGCACGGACTGGACCGTGGAGATCGACGGTAAGAAGTACACCCCTCAGGAAATCTCCGCGCGCACGCTGCAGAAGCTCAAGCGCGACGCCGAGGCCTACCTGGGTGAGGAAATCACCGACGCGGTCATCACCGTTCCCGCGTACTTCGAGGACGCACAGCGTCAGGCCACGAAGGAAGCCGGCCAGATCGCCGGCCTCAACGTCCTGCGCATCGTCAACGAGCCCACCGCGGCAGCTCTCGCCTACGGCCTGGACAAGGGCGACAGCGAGCAGACCATTCTCGTGTTCGACCTCGGTGGCGGCACGTTCGACGTCTCGCTGCTCGAAATCGGCGACGGCGTCGTCGAGGTCCGTGCGACGTCCGGCGACAACCACCTCGGTGGCGACGACTGGGACGAGCGCATCGTGACCTGGCTCGTCGACAAGTTCAAGGCTCAGAACGGCATCGATCTGACCAAGGACAAGATGGCCCTGCAGCGTCTGCGTGAGGCTGCCGAGAAGGCGAAGATCGAACTGTCCTCCGGGCAGAGCACCTCGATCAACCTTCCGTACATCACGGTCGACGCGGACAAGAACCCGCTCTTCCTCGACGAGCAGCTCAGCCGCTCGGAGTTCCAGAAGATCACCTCCGACCTGCTCGACCGCACCCGTGCGCCGTTCCAGGCAGTGGTCAAGGACTCCGGCATCGCCGTCAAGGACATCGACCACGTCGTGCTCGTCGGTGGCTCGACGCGTATGCCCGCAGTCTCCGAGCTGGTCAAGGAACTCTCCGGTGGACGCGAGCCCAACAAGGGCGTCAACCCGGACGAGGTCGTGGCCGTCGGCGCTGCACTGCAGGCCGGTGTGCTCAAGGGTGAGGTCAAGGACGTTCTGCTCCTCGACGTCACGCCGCTGTCCCTCGGTATCGAAACCAAGGGTGGCGTCATGACCAAGCTCATCGAGCGCAACACCACCATCCCGACGAAGCGATCCGAGACCTTCACCACCGCTGACGACAATCAGCCCTCGGTGCAGATCCAGGTCTTCCAGGGTGAGCGCGAGATCGCATCGCACAACAAGCTCCTCGGCTCGTTCGAGTTGACGGATCTGCCCCCGGCTCCACGCGGCGTCCCCCAGATCGAGGTCACCTTCGACATCGACGCCAACGGCATCGTGCACGTCACGGCCAAGGACAAGGGCACCGGCAAGGAGAACACGATCAAGATCCAGGACGGCTCCGGTCTGTCCAAGGAAGAGATCGACCGCATGGTCGCCGACGCCGAAGCTCACGCAGACGAGGACAAGGCTCGTCGCGAAGAGGCCGAGGTCCGCAACCAGGCCGAGTCCCTCGTCCACCAGACGGAGAAGTTCGTCAAGGACAACGAGGACAAGGTCGACGCCGAGCTCAAGGGCCGCGTCGAAACCGCCATCGCCGACGCCAAGACGGCACTCGCGGGCAGCGACATCTCGGCAGTGAAGACCGCCGTGGAGAAGCTGTCGAGCGAGTCGCAGGCTCTCGGCACCGCCATCTACGAGGCTCAGGCCAAGGAGCAGGGCGGCGCAGAGGGTGGCGCGCAGGCCGCTGACGACGGTGTAGTCGACGCAGAGGTTGTCGACGAGCCCGCCGACGACACGGACAAGAAGTGACGTCGGGTAACTCCGAGCAAGAACCGGTCACTTTCGTGGACAAGCGGAAGATCGATCCCGAGACCGGTGAAGTACGGGAAGGTGACGCAGTTCCGGAGCCCCTCGCGGGCACCGGTACTGCGCCCCAGCCCGGCTCGGTGGACGAAGGGACAGGCGAGATCGTGGTCGAGGCGGAGGACACAGAAGATCCGCGCGACACTCAGGTCGCCGAACTCACTGCCGATCTGCAGCGCGTGTCGGCCGAGTACGCCAACTACCGTCGCCGCACGGATCGGGAGAAGCAGACGGGAGCGGAGAACGCGAAGGCGTCCGTCGTCTCGCAGCTGCTCCCCGTCCTCGACGATCTGGAGCGAGCTCGCCAGCACGGCGATCTCGAAACCGGACCGCTCAAGGCCGTGGCGGACAAGTTGGCGGGGGTGTTCTCGAACATCGGTTTGAGCACCTTCGGGGCCGAGGGCGACGCCTTCGACCCGGCCATCCACGAGGCCGTCTCCCATGAGGGCGACGGCAGCAATCCGGTCGTCGGCACGCTGATGCGTCCGGGCTACAAGCTCGGCGAGCGCGTGCTGCGTACCGCGATGGTCGGTGTGGTCGACAGTGCTTCCGAGGGCACGGCAACAGAAGAATCGGACGCACCCGCGTCCGACGAGCAGTAAAAAGAAATAGCGCGAGAGGAGGAAACGCCCGGTGAGCCAGCGGGAGTGGATCGAGAAGGACTTCTACAAGGAGCTGGGCGTTTCCTCCAGCGCTACTGCAGAAGAGATCAAGAAGGCGTACCGAAAGTTGGCGCGGGACAACCATCCCGACGCCAATCCTGGTAACGCCGCGGCCGAGAACAAGTTCAAGGCGGTCAGCGAGGCGCATGCCGTTCTCGCCGACCCGGCCAAACGCAAGGAATACGACGAGGCCAGGCGGCTGTTCGCCTCCGGTGGCTTCGGGAGTCGCGGCGGAGGCGGATTCTCGCCCGGTGCAGGCGGATTCGGCGGCGGCGGTCAGACCTTCGATGTCGGCGACATCTTCGGTCAAGGCGGCGGCGGCGACGGCGGAATCGGCGACCTCTTCGGTGGCCTGTTCAATCGCGGCGCAGCCCAGCGCCCGCAGAGCAACCGTCCCCGACGCGGCAGCGATGTGGAAACCGAGACGTCGCTGCAATTCCGTGAAGCAGCGCAGGGTGTGACGGTCCCGTTGCGGCTGACCAGTCCGTCGTCGTGCACCACGTGCCACGGCAGCGGCGCGAAGCCCGGAACGAGCCCGCGGGTGTGCCCCAAATGCAACGGCCAGGGCGTCGTCAACCGAAACCAAGGCGCTTTCGGGTTCAGTGAGCCCTGCGACGACTGCCGCGGTACCGGATCCATCATCGACGACCCGTGCGTCGACTGCCGCGGCACCGGAGTGCAGAACCGCACCCGCACCATCACCGTGCGAGTACCCGCAGGCATCAGCGACGGCCAGAAAGTACGACTCGCAGGCCAAGGCGAGGCCGGGCTTCGCGGAGCACCGTCCGGCGACCTGTTCGTCACCGTTCGAGTCAAGCCCGACAAGGTCTTCGGCCGCACCGGCGACGACCTCACGGTGACCGTGCCGGTCAGCTACGGCGAACTGGTCCTCGGCACCACACTGTCGGTGCCCACCCTCGAAGGACGTGTCGGCGTCAAGGTGCCACCGGGCACCGTCGACGGCCGAGTGCTACGGGTGCGTGGACGCGGCATCCCGAAGAAGTCCGGCGCAGGCGACCTGATGGTGACCGTCAAAGTTGCCGTCCCGCAGAAACTCGACGATGCTGCTACCGACGCTCTGAAGACCTATCTGGAAGCCGAGAAGGCCAGCGGATTCGACCCGCGGGCCGGGTGGGCAGGTGTGTGATGTCGGTCCCTCCCGAGGGCGGTTCCGCGAAAGCCGGTGGAACACAAGGTGATCCCGACGCGCAGATCTTCGTGATCTCCGTCGCGGCTCAGCTGGCCGGCATGCATGCGCAGACGCTGCGCACCTACGACCGACTGGGCCTGGTCATCCCGCATCGCACCACCGGCGGGGGTCGACGCTACACACCGCGCGACGTCGCACTGCTCCGTGAGGTGCAGCGACTCTCGCAGGACGAGGGCGTCAACCTCGCCGGCATCAAGCGCATCATCGAACTCACCAACCAGGTCGAGGCCCTGCAGGCCCGGGTCTCGGAACTGGCGCAGGAGGTCGCGAACGTGCACGCGAGCTATCGCCGCGACTTGGTGCCGATCCAACGCAACGCCCTGGTGGTCTGGAAGCCGAAGCACCAGCGCTAGGTTCGCCGCCTTCCCCGCAAACGCGCGCGCGTTTGTCAGGTGCGCGCAGATTTGCCAGTGATTCGGTCACTATTCCGCGCGCGTTCAGCAAACGCGCGCGCGTTTGTCAGGTGCGCGCAGATTTGCCAGTGATTCGGTCACTATTCCGCGCGCGTTCAGCAAACGCGCGCGCGTTTGCGCTGGCGAGCCGGGCAGCAGTGGCGAACCTCGCGCGCGTTTGCGAGACACCCGGCATCGACCCCTATCCTGGTGCGCATGCAGGCGTGGAATTCGACAGTCGTTCAGTACCATCGCCTTCGGAACGACCTCGCGGTGATCAGGCTCGAGGGCGACGCGATCCCGTTCAGGGCCGGGCAATCGGTGTCCGTGACAGTTCCTCAGAACACTGCTCTGACGCGGCGATATTCGCCCGCCCTGCCGCCGTCGCTGGACGGAAAGCTCGAATTCCATGTGCGCGCGGTACCCGCGGGGTGGGTGAGCGGGTCGATCGTCAACGAGACCCGGCCCGGTCATGTCTGGCAGATCAGCGATCCGCAGGGCGGTCTGCACGTCGACGACTCGGGCCGCGACGTCGTCATGATCGCGGGCGGTACCGGTCTCGCTCCGTTGCGCGCGATTCTGCTCGATCTCACCCGCTGGGAGCGGCCGCCGAATGTGACGCTGTTCTTCGGCGGCAAGTCGCCGCGCGATCTCTATGCAAGCGACATGCTGTGGTTGATGGCGGCCGAGTTGCCGTGGCTGACCGTCGTTCCCGTCGTCGATCAGCTGCACGAGCCGTGGGCCTCGGACCGCTGGAACGATCGCATTCACGAGGAAATTGGTTCCAGCACATCATTTTTCGAGCCGGAGCACTGCTGGGAGGGTGCTATCGCCGACGTCGTCGCGGTGCAGGGGCCGTTCCCCGACCGTCAGATCCTGGTGTGTGGTTCACCCGGCATGGAGGCCGCGACCGTGCGCGCCCTCGTCGAGATCGGAACTCCGCTCCCAGACATTCGCCGCTGAAGCCGAAGCAGAACCGCCGCCCCACCACATCAGGGCAGTCGCAGTATTCGACGCAGATGCGCCAGGTCTTCCGGCGGTAGTGCCGTGAATTCCGGCGGAGGGGCGTCGGCGATCGCGCGGGCTTTGTCGGCGAGGCGGCGTCCGGTGTCGGTGAGTCCGATGATGCGTCGTCGACGATCGTGGGGGTCTTCTGTGCGCACCACCAGGTCTCGCTGTTCGAGTTCGCGCACGTTCAGAGATACGTAGGGCACGTCGGAGGCGAGCAGGTCGGCGAGTTCGGTGACCGTCCGATCGCCGGCCAACAGCTTGATCAGCAGTTTCGCCCGCAGGAAGCTCATCCCGGTGGCCTCGGCGACGGCCCGTCGAGTGTCGTGTACTTCGAGCATCAGCGCTCGCATCTCGCGCCAGATCTGCGCTGCTTCGCTCGTCATACGAGCACCGGTTGGTCGATACGTTCGGCGGTTGATCGTGCCCACCGGCCGGTGGTGACCAGCGCGAGCACGGTGACGACCACGCCTGCACCGGCGATGACGAACCAGGCGGGCACGGCGGCGGCAGTGAAGCCGTCGGAGATTTCTCCGACGATGCTCGCGGTGACGATCGATCCCATGACGGCCACACCGAGCGACTGACCCACCTGCCTGCTGGTCGACGCGATAGCCGAGGCCACGCCGGCTTGGCTGCGCGGCATCCCGGACACTGCGGTGTTGGTGATCGGGGCGTTGACCATGCCGAAGGAGATTCCGAAGATCACGTATGCCGTCGCCAGCCATGTGAAGGACGTCGTCGGCGTCGTTCTGGTGAGCATCAGCGCCGAGATCACGAAGCCGAGGCCGGCCACGAGCAGGGGGATGCGAGCCCCGAGGCTGCCGACGATGCGTCCCGATATCGGCGCGAAAATCAGCGTCATCAGTGCCATCGGCAGAGTGTAGAGACCGGCGTGCAGTGGTGAGTAGCCGCGAACGTCCTGCAGGTACAGCGTGTTGAGGAACAGGAACCCGCCGAGGGACGCGAACGCGCACACGGCGATCACCGTAGCGCCACTGAACGGTGCACTGCGGAAGAACTTCAGCTGGATCAGCGGTTCCTCGATTCGCGATTCGACCACCAGCAGCCCGACGAGAGAGCCGATCGCGACGGCACCCGTGAACACGATCAGCGGTGATCCCCAGCCCTTCGCGGGACCTTCGATGATGGTGAAGACCAGGGACGCGAGGAACGCGAAGATGAGGAACTGACCTACCGGATCGAACTTCCGCGCGTGCTCGGCCTTGGATTCCGGGACGAACTTCAGTGTCATCGCCAAAGCGAAGATCCCGACGGGGACGTTGATCCAGAAGATGGACTGCCAGCCGGCGCTGGTGACGAGCACGCCGCCGAGTGCCGGTCCCGCGGACATCGAGATTCCGACGACGGCACCCCACATGCCGATCGCGCCGGCGCGCTCTTTGGGGTCGGTGAAGGTGTTGGTGATGATCGACATCGCGACGGGATTCATCATCGAGCCGCCGACGGCCTGCAGCATCCGGAAGGCGATGAGCCAGCCCAGCGACGGTGCGACGCTGCACAGCAGCGAGCCGAGCACGAACGTTCCGGTGCCGATCAGGAAGAAGCGTTTGCGGCCGTACTTGTCGGCCATCGAGCCACCGAGCATCAGCAGAGATGCCACGACCAGCGTGTATGCATCGATGATCCATTGCAGACCCGATACCGATGCATTCAGATCTGCGCGCATCGACGGCAGCGCGACGTTGACGATCGTGTTGTCGGTGCTGACGAGAAACAGGCTGAGGCAGCAGATCCCGAGCACGAGATATCGGTGTCGTCGAGTCAGCTCGGCCACGTGCACCTCCGCATATTTGCTTGTATATCTACAACTATTACATGAGTACTCCTAACTTGTTCGACGAGCAAGTGGCGTCGGGCTGGTCGGCGCCCGATAGGGTGTGTGTCACAGACTTGCTCGACCCCCGATACCTGCTCGGTGAATGGAGAACAACAGTGGCTTCCGAGATCGCACCAGGCGACCTGGTTCAGGCGTCCGGGCATGCAGGCCCGTGGAAGGTGCTCGAGATTCGTCAAGGGTTGGCGTTGCTCGAGCATCACGACGGGCATCGGCTGTCGGTCCGTACGACGACGGTCGAGGTGGTGCGCAAGGCGTCGCCGCGCGAGGGCTCGGCTCCGCTGGAAGAGGCGGAGTCCGAGAGCCCCTCGCTGTTCGACGAGAGCTGACCTAGCGCCGCCCACCGTCGGCTGCGTACTTCTGCCGTAGCGACTTGGTCATCTGCTTGTATTCCCTCAACTTCTCGCTGCGCGCCCGCGCATCGTGGCGCGACGTTGTCCAGGCGTTCTCCCGCAACAGCTTTCGGTAGTTACCCAGCCGGCGTTCGGATAAGTCGCCTGTCTCGACGGCGGCAAGAACGGCGCAACCGGGCTCGTGTGCGTGCGCGCAGTCGCCGAAACGGCACAGTGCGGCCAGCTCGTCGATATCCGAAAAGGCGCTCGCCACTGCGTCTTCCGATCCTTGTACACCCACCGATCTCAATCCGGGAGTATCGAGCAGGGTCAGTCCCAGTCGTGGTACCGGAATCAATTCCCGACGCACCGTCGTGTGTCTGCCCTTGGCGTCCGCCTCGCGAGTGGTGCCGGTGGTGAACGCGGTGCTCCCGATCAGAGCGTTGCCGAGAGTCGATTTACCTGATCCCGACGGCCCGATGAGCGCGACCGTGCCGTGCAGATGTGCTGTCAGCGAGTCGATTCCATCGGCCGACACCGCGCTGGTGCTACAGACGGTGACACCCGGCGCGGCGGCCAGTACCGACTCTTCGGTGACGCATCCGCTGTCGGTCTTCGTGATCGCGACGACGGGTACGCCGCCGCTGCCCCACGCCAGCGTGAGGTAGCGCTCGACGCGGCCGAGGTCGAGGGCCGTGTCCGACGCGACAGTGACCACGACGGTATCGACGTTGGCTCCGAGAACCTGTGCGGCCGAAATCGATCCGGCACTGGCGCGAACTATGGCCGTTCGGCGGGGGAGGACGGCAACGAGCCCGTGGTTCCGGCCGGTGAGTGGCCGGAGTGCGACCCAGTCGCCGGTGCAGGTAGCGGTACCGGTGCCGCGTACTATTCCGTGCTCGGTGACGGCGTCGAATTCACCGCGGTCGACGCGAACCACGCGGGCGAGAACTGCGCTGTGAGAATGCTGTTCGAACTCGTCACGCCAGTGTTGGTCGAGTCCGTATTCGAGTAGAGAAGACATGCGAGAAGTCCTTCGTGGAGGAGGTGTGAGGGCTCGGGTGTGTTCTCGTCCAGGTGGCCACGATGCCCACCTCCTCACTTCTCGCATGCACAAAACCGTCGACGGCAAACTAGCAGCCGTCGACGGTGGGGGTAAAGCGATTTATCTGACGAGGTTGGTGCCCTCGGCCGGTTGTGCCAGAGCGGACAGGAACGAGCGAGCCCAGCGGTCGACGTCATGGGCGAGAACCTGCCGACGCATGGCTCGCATGTGACGCTTACCTGCCTCGGGTTCCTGTTCGAGCGCTCCGGTGATGGCGTCCTTCACGCTGTCCAGATCATGGGGGTTGCACAGGTACGCCTGGCGCAATTCTGCAGCAGCACCGGTGAATTCGCTGAGAACCAGCGCGCCACCGAGGTCGCTACGGCAGGCCACGTACTCCTTGGCGACGAGGTTCATGCCGTCGCGTAGGGGAGTGACCAGCATGACGTCGGCAGCGACGAAGTAGGCGAGCAGGTCCTCGCGGGGAATGGGACGGTGCAGGTAGTGGACCACCGGGTGGCCCACCTGGCCGTACTCGCCGTTGATGCGTCCCACCTGCTGCTCGATCTCGCCGCGCATGGCGACATAGCTCTCGACGCGTTCACGGCTGGGCGTCGCCAATTGCACGATGACGTTCTCGGCCGGATCGACTCGGCCTTCTTCGAGCAACTCTCGAAATGCGTTGAGCCGAACGTCGATTCCCTTGGTGTAATCCAGTCGGTCGACGCCGAGCATGATCCGTTTCGGATTGCCCAGGTCTTTGCGCAACTGCTTGGCGCGATCCCGGACGGCTTTCGTGCGTGACTTGGTGTCGAGGTCACCGGAGTCGATGGAGATCGGGAACGCTCCGACGCGTACGGTCCGGAACCCCACCTGGACGACGCCGAGCTTGGACCGCACGCCGACGGTTCCGCGTGAGGTGGTTCCCCCGGCGAGGCGTCGGGCGAGGTAGAGGAAGTTCTGCGCGCCGCCGGACAGATGGAAACCGATCAGGTCGGCTCCGAGCAGTCCTTCGACGATCTCGGTGCGCCACGGCATCTGCATGAACAGCTCGATCGGCGGGAACGGGATGTGCAGAAAGAACCCGATGGTGAGATCGGGCCGCAGCATCCTGAGCATCTTCGGGACGAGCTGGAGCTGATAGTCCTGAATCCACACTGTCGCACCCTGCGCGGCTGCCTCGGACGTCTTCTCCGCGAAGCGGCGGTTGACTTCGACGTAGGCGTTCCACCAGTCACGGTCGTACTCGGGCTTGACGATGACGTCGTGGTACAGCGGCCACAGCGTGGCGTTGGAGAAGCCCTCGTAGTACTGGGTGTATTCCTTCTCGCTGATCGGCACCGGACGCAGGTGCAGGTCGTCCTCGACGAACGGCTCCACGTCGACGTCGGACACGCCGACCCATCCCACCCAGGCACCCTTGTTGGCGCGCAGGATGGGCTCGAGCGCGGTGACCAGCCCGCCGGGGCTGCGCTTCCATCGCGCGCTTCCGTCGGGAAGTGTCTCCAGATCGACCGGCAACCTGTTGGCTACGACGACGAAATCCGAACCCTGCGAGGCGTCAGCCACAACTGTCCAATCCGCTTGTTGATCCCTGGGTAATCAGCCCTGCGAAAACCTGTCAGTCGGTCTTCGCTACGGGGTCTATACCCAGCATCGACAACAACATGCGGCACTCGTCTGCATCGGTCGCATAGGCGGCGACGACGCGCTGGGCCTGACTGGCGGTCTCGTACTCGAGTGGGACGATGTCTTCGTCGGCGATGTCGTTGTCGGTCGATGTCTTGGCAGGCATAGTGATCTCCGTACTCTCTGCTGGACTTACTCGGTGTTCGCTGGTGCCAACTCTATGTAAATGTGACACCCCATCGCCACTTCCGGATGCCATAGGCTGCAGCGAATGACCGATTCTGTCTCGCTTCACCATGCTCGAAACGTGGTGGAGGCACCTTTCCCGGCCACCGGTGGCGCGATTCTGCGCCGCACCGTACGACGTCGTCGCACCCGCTTGATCGTCTCGTCCCTGCTCTTCGGGGTGCATCAACTGTGCGAAACGATGGTTCCGGTCGCGATCGGTCTGATCGTGTCGCGGGCGATCGACACCGGCGACGTGACGGCGATGATCGTCTCGTTGGTCGGTCTCGCGGCTCTGTTCGTCACACTGTCCTACGCCTGGCGCATCGGTGCCCGCATCATCGTCGTCGCCATCGAGCGTGAGGCCCACGATGTGCGGGTGGAGGTCGCCGGCCGCGTTCTCGACCCACGCGGACTGCGCACCGATCTGTCGGCCGGGGAATTGCTGACGGTTTCGACGTCCGATGCCGAGAAGGAATCGTGGATTCTCGATCTGATCGCGCGAGTCTTCGCGTCGGCAGTGGCGGTGGTGGCGTCGGCGGTGGCATTGCTGATCATCGACATTCCTCTCGGCCTGGCCGTCGTGATCGGTACTCCGGTGATTCTGATTGCGCTCCAGCGTCTCGCCCCGTTGCTCACCCGCGCGGCCACCGCACAGCAGGCCGAGATCGCCGGGGTATCGGGAATGGCCACCGATCTGGTCAGTGGAGTGCGTCCGCTGCGCGGAATCGGAGCAGAGGACGCCGCGACCCAGCGGTTCGTGACGTCGAGCCGAACGGCACTGGCGGCCACGCTGAGGTTGGCCCGCGCCAACAACGTCTATCAGGGCCTGGCGGCGGCGGTCAACGCGTTGCTCGCCGTCGGAATCGCCGGTACCGCAGGCTGGTTCGCGTTGCAGGGTCGCATCTCGGTCGGCGAGTTGATCACCGTCATCGGGCTCTCGCAATTCGTCATCGAACCGCTGACCGGGTTGTCCAAGGTCCCTGGCGTGGTGGCGATGGTGCGTGGCTCTGCCGACCGGCTCGCACTCGTACTCGGTGCCGACCACGTTCTGCCGCAATCGGATTCCGCTGTGCCCTCGGGTACCGATCTCACCGTCGACGAGGTCGGGTTCCGTTCGCTCGACGGCCTCACCTTCTCTGCTGCACCCGGCGAGATGCTCGGGATCGTCGCCTACCGGCCGCAGGACGGTGAGGCACTCGCCCAGGTGCTCTCCGGTCAGATCTCCGAGTCCGACTACACCGGAACGGTACGGATCGGCGGCATCGCAACAGGGGACATCGATCTCCGACGCGCCCGCGAGACCGTGCTCGTCGAGCCGCACATCACCGACCTGTTCGCCGGCACCGTTCGCAGCAACGTCACCGCAGGTCGCGCGCAGCCCGACGCCGAACTCGCCCGCGTGCTCGAGGCATCCGCGGCCACCGACGTCGTCGAACTGCACGAAGCCGGACTCGACCACGCCGTCACCGACCGCGGTGCCAGCCTCTCCGGCGGCCAACGTCAACGGGTCGCGTTGGCGCGGGCCCTGTCGGTCGACGCCCCGGTGCTGGTGCTGCACGACCCCACCACCGCGGTCGACGCCGTCACCGAGCACACGATCGCGCGCGGTATCGCCGAGCTGCGACACACCGGCAGCGCCGCGCAGACCACGATCCTGATCACCACCAGCCCTGCGCTGCTGTCGGTGACGCATCGCGTGCTCGTCGTCGACGACGGCCGCGTCGTCGCCGAAGGAACCCACCACGATCTCGCGTCCTCGGACGCGCAGTACAAGGAGACGGTGCTGCGATGACCGCCCCCGAACTTCTTCCCATCGCCACCGGTGCCCGGTCGGGCCGATGGCTGTTGGAACAGCTGCGCCTGCGCAAACTCCGTACCGCGGTGACGCTGCTCCTCGGCGCAGTGGCCGCGGCGATGTCACTTGTGCCGGTCTATGTGCTCGGCGTCCTGGTCGACCGCGTCCGCGACGGGGCCGACTCGTCGACCATCGTGGGGGTCGTCGTCGTGATCGCGGTGGCAGCGGTCATCGGCGGTGTCGTCACCGGTTTCAGCGGCTACCTGATCAGTACCCTCGGCGAGGGCATCCTGGCGTCGCTGCGTGAGGCCGTCGTGCGACGCGCTCTCCGCCTGCCGGTGGCCACGCTGGAGCGAGTGGGCAAGGGCGACTTGCTCTCCCGCGTCGGCGACGACGTCGCAGTGATGGCCAAGTCGATCGGCGAAGTGATTCCCCAGCTCGTCGGAGCATTCCTGCTGGTGTGCCTGAGCATGATCACGATGCTCGGAATCGACTGGCGTCTGGGGCTTGCCGGTCTGGTGGCATTGCCGATGTACGTGCTCGCGCTGCGCTGGTATCTGCCCCGATCGGCTCCGCTGTACGCGGCCGAACGAGTCGCTATGGGCGAGCGGGCGCAGTCCTTCGTCAGCAGCATGCAGGGCGCAAAGACTGTGCGCGCCTACGGACTCGAAGCAGAGCACCTCGGTGAGGTGGATCGAGCGTCGGCGAAAGCCCGCGACATCGGCGTCGACGTCTTCCGCCTGTTCACCCGTTTCGGCTCACGCAGTAACCGCGCCGAATGTGTCGGTCTGTCGGTGATCCTGCTGGCCGGATTCCTGCTCGTACGAGGCGATTACGTGACCGTCGGTGAGACCACGGCTGCGGCGCTGCTGTTCCATCGCCTGTTCAATCCGATCGGCACCCTGCTCTTCACGTTCGACGACATCCAGTCTGCCGGAGCGTCTCTGGCCCGATTAGTCGGCGTTGTCGACATCCCCGACGAGCGGCCGGTGGGCGACGGTTCCGTGCCTGCCGACGCCACCCTCGATGTCGTCGACCTGCGCCACTCGTACGACGGGGGTCACGAAGTACTGCACGGTGTCGACCTGCGTGTCGACGCAGGTGAGACGGTCGCGCTCGTGGGATCCACCGGTGCCGGGAAGTCGACGATCGCGGCCATTGCGGCCGGGTCCATGGCGTCGACGTCGGGCACGGTTCGTGTCGGCGGCGCGTCGCTGGACTCGTTGGGCCACCAGGGTTTACGCCGGCATGTCGCGATCGTCAGCCAGGAAGTGCACGTCTTCGCCGGCCCTCTGATCGACGACGTGTTGCTCGCGGCACCGGACGCCGGCCGCGACGACGTGGAAGCCGCACTGCGGACCGTCGGGGCCTGGGGATGGGTCGAGGCGCTCGAGAACGGCCTCGACACCGCAGTCGGCGAGGGTGGTCACCAGTTGACCGCGGCGCAATCGCAGCAATTGGCTCTGGCGCGGCTGGTTCTCGCCGATCCGGCTGTCGCGGTGTTGGACGAGGCCACCGCCGAGGCCGGCAGCTCCGGTGCCCGTGAGCTCGAACTGGCTGCGGAGGCGGCGACGAGAGGCCGCAGCACATTGGTCGTGGCGCATCGCCTCACCCAGGCCGCTGCCGCCGACCGCGTCGTTGTGCTCGAGCACGGGAAAATCGTCGAGCAAGGTCCGCACGACGAGTTGGTCGCTGCCGGTGGGCGTTACGCAGAGCTGTGGGAGGCGTGGCAGGGCCGCTGATCGCTTTAGTAATTTGCCTATAGCTATTAGTTTTGGCTACGGTGTCCTCGGAAGATGGAGGAGGCCGACATGGCACGCGCAGGATTGACCGCGCAGCGCATCGTGGCAGCAGGAGCGGATCTGGCCGACGAGGTCGGCTTCGATCGCGTGACTGCCAGTGAGTTGGCGCGACGCTTCGACGTCAAAGTGGCGAGTCTGTATTCGCATCTGAAGAGCGCGCATCAGCTCAATGCCGGCATCGCTCTGCTGGCGTTGGAAGAACTGGCCGACCGGGTGGCAGAAGCGTTGGCGGGCAGGGCAGGCAAGGACGCGTTGGTGGCAGTGGCCGACGCGTACCTGGTCTATTCGCGCGAACATCCCGGCCGGTACGCGGCCACTCAATTTCCTCTCGACCACGAGACGGCGATCAACAGTGCCGGGGTGCGGCACTCGGCGATGATGAAGGCGATCCTCCGTGGGTATCACCTGAGCGAGGTCGACCAGGTGCACGCTGTTCGACTGTTGGGCAGTGTCTTTCACGGTTTCGCCAGCCTCGAAGCGGCCGGCTCGTTCGCTCACAGTGCACCCGACTCGCAAGAGTCGTGGGCCCGAATCCTCGACGGAATCGACACACTCCTACGGCAATGGAGGCAGGAACAATGAAGCCGATCTCCGAACGCGACATCAGATCGTCGTTCGTCAACTCGTCCAAGGGTGACGCCACTCGGCTTTCCCTCCCCGATATGTTCGACGAAACGCCTTGGGAGGATCTCGATTTCCTCGGCTGGGGCGACCCGAAGCTGGCGGGACGAAGCTACATCGTCGTACCGCAGGAAGATCGACTCCGTGCAATTGCGTTGCGATACAAGGCAGGTGGACCGCGGACTGCGCAGATGTGCAGCATCTGTCTCACCACCCACGCCAACGGCGGTGTGTCGCTGATGGCCGCTGCGAAGGCAGGGGAGTCCGGGCGACGCGGCAACACCGTCGGTACCTACATCTGCTCGGATCTCGCATGTTCTCTGTACGCACGCAAGAAGAAAACACCGGCCCTGGGACGACAGTTCAAGGAGGACTTCGACGTCGACACCCGCACGGCGACGGTGAGGGACAATATCGACGCATTCCTCGCTCGCATCGTCGGCTGATCGTCGCTGCGCTCCCGTCGTGCGTGTTGTGCGCCCTCAGCGGTACGCACAACGCGCACGACCTAGCTCTTTTTGCTGGACCGCTGCGGGCGCAATGCTGTGAAAAGCCAGGCCGCTGCCGCGACGGTTGCCAGACCCCAGCCCGCGATGCCGGCCCCGGGGAAGTCCAGTCTTGGGATGGCGAGAACCCCGAAGATCACCAAAGTGGCGAACAGCGGCGAGAGTCTGCGCCGGGCGCGGATAAGTCGAGTGGACTCGGTTCCCGTTTGTCGCATGCGCATCTACCCTCCTCGTCAATGTGTTCGGCGAACCTACAGTAAACCGGGCAGTCGGGCTTCGCTGGTGCGCCCCGGTCGATGCTCTCAGAGTGTGGCACCCAACGGTTGCAGCGCGCACCAGCCCCGCACCGAGAATACGGTGCGGGGCTGGAAGAGGTTGTTGCTGAGCTCGATTCGAGAGAATCGGGCTGTCAGTCCTTGTTCTTCTCCGCGATGAACAGCTTCTCGATGCGCTCCGCCTCGTCCTTCTTGGCGTCGGCTTCCTCGGATCGCTCTGCGGCCTCGGCCAATTCGGCCTCGGACGGTGCTGCAGCCAACTTCTCCTGCTTGTCGACCTGAGCCTGCTGAGTCTTCTTGCGGTCCTCGGCTGCCTTGGCCGCCGCGGCAGCTTGCTCGTCGGCCTTCTTCTTCTTTGCAGCCGCTTCGCGTTCGGCTTCCTGAGCGGCCTCGCGCTTGCGCTGCTCGGCTTCCTGTCGCGCGTCGCGGGCCGCTTCCTGGGCTGCGGCGTCGGCGGCCCGCCGGTCCTGCTCGGCGGTCTCACGAGCCGTCTTCAGGTCGGCGTCCGCGGCAGTCTTCTTCGCACGTGCCTCGGCGTCCAGGCGTGCTGCTTCGGCGCGGTTCTCGGTGCTGTCGACCAGAGTCTCACCGCGATCGGCAAGACTCCTGTCTCCCAACAGGTTTCCGACGGCACGATCGAGGGATCCGAGCGTGTGCTCGTAGGCGAGCCGCGCCGGTGATTCCGCATCCATCTTCACGACGACGTTGGTCTCGATGAGCTGCAACGGAATTCGTGCGATCTTGTACTGAAGTCTCAGGATGGTCAGTGGTAGGGCCAAAACACTCATGTAGTCGAACTCCTAGATCAGCAGTGGGGGGTTAAGCCTGGTTGCGAAGCTCTTCGGCTTTCTTGCGGTCGGCTTCGGCCTGCAGCAACGCTTCCTGGTGCTTTTGCGCAGCCACCATTTCGTCCGCATCTGCCGCGGCCTGCTCGGCTTTGCGCTCCTCGGTCGCTTCGATCTGTTCGGCCGTTGCGTCGACCTCGGCTGCCGCTCGTTCCTGCGCCACGGTCTCACGCTTGTTCTGCTCGGCCGCGGCCACCTGGGTCTCTCGAACGCGGTCTGCGTTCGCCTCGGCAACTGCCGCGTTCTCTTCCGCGGCCTCGCGTCGACTGTCTGCCGCAGTCCGCACGTCGGCCAGCTCCTCGGCGGCCTCGGTGGCCTGCGCATCGGCGACGCGTTCGGTGGCCTGCGCCTCCTTGCGTTCGCGAGCCTGAGCGGCCTGCAACTGGCCCTCGGCCGTCAACGAGTCGTTGCCGGTGACAGCGCCGACGACCTCTTTGGCTTTGCCCTTGATCCCGTCGAGCATTCCTTTGCGTGCTTCGCCCGCTACGTTCTCGTCAGTCATGTAACTGCAGGTACCCACTGGCTGTTCGAGTAACCCCACGTCGACCTCGGACGATACGATCGCCGACGAAAGCATCAGCAGTGAGGAGACGTATGCCTATCGCGAAGATCAACGGCATCGACGTGAACTACCAGGTCAAGGGCAGTGGAGACCTGGTCGTTCTGATAATGGGCACCGGCAGTCCCGGCCGAGTGTGGGAACTGCATCAGGTACCGGCCCTCCTGGCGGCCGGCTACCGGGTGTGCACCTTCGACAACCGCGGTATCGCGCCGTCGTCGGAAAGTGCGACCGGTATCACCATCGACGCCATGGTTGCCGACACCGAGGGCTTGATCGAACTGGTCCGCGACGGTGCCGAGAAGGCCTTCGTCGTCGGAACGTCGATGGGCTCTCGCGTCGCGCAGGAGTTGGCTCTGAAGCGTCCCGATCTGGTTCGCAAGGCGGCATTCCTGGCCGGGCACGCGCGGGTCGACGAGTTCCAGAAGACGCTCGCCCAGGGCGAGCGGGCGCTCTACGACAAGCGCGTCGAGCTGCCGGGCACGTACTCGGCCGCGGTGACGGCGGTGATGAACCTGTCGCCCGCCACGTTGCGCGATGCGCGAACGGCTCGCGATTGGCTCGACCTGTTCGAGTTCTCGGCATCCTCACCATCCGCCGGGGTGCGCGCGCAGCTGGGCATGGACGACGATTTCGACCGCACCAACGCCTACCGGGCAGTGTCGGTGCCGTGTCTGTCGGTCGGGTTCGCCGACGATCGGATGATCCCCGCCTACCTGGGCAAGGAGCTCGCCGACGCCATTCCGGGGGCTCGATACGTGGAGATCGCGGACGCCGGGCACTACGGATATCTCGAGCGTCCCGAGGCCGTCAATGCGCACTTGCTCGACTTCTTCAAGGCCTGACGCCACCTGAGCACGACCTGCGTTGCTAGGGTCGTGTGGCACCTCACGGTGCAGACTTACCAATCAAACGTTCGCGACGAGTGAGGCGAGATGAGTACCAACCCGTTCGATGACGAAGACGGACGCTTCTTCGTGCTGGTCAACGACGAAGATCAGCATTCGCTGTGGCCGACGTTCTCCGAGGTCCCTCAGGGGTGGCGTGTCGTCTTCGGTGAAGACACCCGCGCTGCGTGCCTGGAGTACGTCGAGAAGAACTGGACCGACATGCGTCCGCGCAGCCTGCGTGAGGCCATGGAGGCCGACGCAGCTGCCCGCGCAGGTGCTGAGGGAACCCCCAGCACCGAGGCTTGAGTTCCGCCTTCTACGAAGGACTCGTACCGCGCCGCCGACGAACCGTCGGTCGGCGCGGTTCTTCTCTGCGGCGAAGCGTCGGGCGCAGTAGTTCCTCGGTGCGTGCCAGGATCCGGGGTCGACGCAATGTTCGCGCACCCCACTCGCCCAATGTGACGCCCGCAGCCAGACCACAGCCGATGCCGAACGCCGCGAAGAGCGAGCTGATACCGAGCAGCAACTGGTCGTTGAGAATCGCGTACAGACCTCGGTAGAGCGAGAGACCGGGCAGCAACGGAGTGATACCGGCGACGGCAACGATGAGCGGCGGAATGAGCGCTCGACGTGCAAGGAGACCACCGGCGAATCCGACGACCGTGGCCGCGATGGCAGACGCGATGATCGGACCCACAGCCAACGTCTGCGACATCAAGTAGACGAGCGCACCCGCGAAGCCGCCCATGAACGCTGCCGTCAGTGCGCGCCGCTCGGCGTAGCAGGCGAGCGCGTAGAACAGTGACGCGGCCGCGCCGGCGAGGACCTTGGTGGGCACCTGTGTGATGTCCGGGGGAGGCAGGTTGCTGATCTGCGGCAGATCGCTCCCGATCAGGGCCGCCAGCCGCAGCGACGTGGCAACGCCGGCAATGATGCCGCCCGTCATCATCAACACTTCGAAGAATCTGGCCGACGCGGTGATCGGTGCTCCGGTGATCGCGTCCTGTACCGAGCCGACGAGCGAAAGCCCCGACAGCAGCACCGTCACCCCGGCACCGATGATCACCGACGGGGAGATGTCGATATTGAGCTGATCCTGAAAGTTGTACAGAGTGATCGCCGGGGTGGCAGCGACGAATCCGCCGACCACCTGCTGAAAGAAGAAGGGCAGTCCGGCGCGGTTGAGGATGCGGCCGATTCGGTCGATCACCATCGTCGTCAGGAAGCTCACCACAGCCACCAACGAGCCGCCGCCGAGCAACACACCGATCGCCGCCGCCATGCCCGCCCACGCGAAGGTCGCGATCCACCGGTTGTACGGGTGCGGGGCCGAGGTGATCTCGTCGAGGCGATCACGCGCAATGCTCGCCGGGACCACCTTGACGCGCACCGAGCGAATAAGTCGGTCGACCGCCGCCAGCCGCGTGAAGTCCATCGAGCGGTAATGGACGATGCGCATCGTCGACGCCGGCGGACGCGTCGGACCGCGATGTGCGCTCAGCGTGATCGAGTTGTACGTGACGTCGACATCGCATCGTGCGAGGCCGTACGTCGCGGCGATGAACTGCACCTGCGTCGCCGTATCCACCGCAGACGTGCCCGACGCCAACAACACCTCGCCGACGCGAACCGCCAGCTCGAGGACCTCGGCGACCGTCGCATCGTCGGTCAGATCGATAGGGCGAAGAGGTGACGGCGCGGCGGTCGGTGTATCGATGGTGGCCCGACGCTCACCGGTGAGACGGCTCAGCGAAGCCGTCAGGTCTTGCAGGAAAGTCATGACCGTCTTTACGTTGCTGGGGTGATCCACCGACAAGGTACCTGTTGTCGCTGAGCGTCCGTTGAACGGTATGCTTGGCTCGCTTCACTGCCTCCTTAGCTCAGCGGTAGAGCACTCGCCTTGTAAGCGAGCGGTCAACGGTTCAATCCCGTTAGGAGGCTCTCTTGGCTCCGATTCCGTCCCTGGGATCGGAGTTTTTGCGTTTCGTCGCGGATCGACTCCTCGGTTTCGGATACCCGACGCCGATGGGAGTCGGATATCCGAAACGTGGGAGCTGATCGAGCGGACGGCCCGCATCTACGCCCTTCGTCGGAATCCACACCCTTCGTAGGAGGTGTCGATTCCGATTGGGGGCGTGAATTCAAGTCATCGCTGCGCGACCGCGGGCCCACCACATCGCCACGGGTCGGAATACGACGAGCCGAGTCGTCGTTGACTCCATCGACGGTGTTCGATCCCAATGCCCCGGGTACCAACCATCAGCCGCTACGAGCGGCCACCTGCCGAGAGGCGCACTGGCGAACACCGTCACCCAATACTGATCAGAGCCGCGCACCCAGAGGTGCGCGGCTCTGTTCGTTCCACAAGCCCGGTATCACTGCTTGTCTTGCTTCTCTGCGGAAGCCATCGAACCCATTTCGGCGGCGAATTCTGTCGCCATGGCCTTCGAGAGTGCCTGCGCAGCCGACAGCGGACGCACCATCACGGTGAAATTGTCGATCAGGCCGTCGGAGTTCAGGTGGAGGATGTCGCAACCGTGGACGGTCACGTCGTCGATGCGGGTCTCGAAGAACAGGACGTGATCACGGCCGCCGATGTCTTCGACGGTTTTCACGTAGCGAAGGTCCTCGAAGACGCGGGTGACGGCGCGCAGAATAGCCGCGGTCGTTTGCTTGCCGCGGTACGGCTTGAATGCGACGGGGGAGCTGAAGACGACGTCGTTGGCCAGGGTGGCGGCCATGGCGTCGTGGTCGTTGGCCTCGACGGCCTGTCGGAACTGCTGCACGCGTCATCTCCTGGGTGGGGCCAGGGCCTGAGGCGCCCTCGGCTGGTGACCGAAGACTACACAACTTTGCGACTATGAAAGGGTGTTCGGCGGGATCATCCGCGTTCAGCGCGGGTGTCGAGTACTTCGAGGACGCGGGCACCCCAGCGAAGCGATTCCTCCTCGAACATCCGTCCGCGCATCAGGGTGAGATACGGGCCGATGCGATCGGCGGTGGCCAGGAACTCGGTCTCGGTACGTCCGTCGAGCAGGCGGTGCGCCATCCGGTCGTACCGAGCCAGCTTGTCTCGTGAGAGCTGCATTCGTTCTCGGATCGCATCGGTCATCGGCTCGAGGTCCCCGGCTTCGAGAGCGTGGATAGCCACCAGGTGCTCGTCGCGAATGGCCGGAAGCTTCGGTTGCCGATGGCTCACCTGGCGCAGCGCTGCACGTCCCTTGTCGGTGAGGCTGAACAGGCGTTTGTTGGGTCGACCGTCCTGTTCGACCAGTCGCGCCGAGATCACCTCGTCCTGGTCCATTCGGTCGAGTTCGCGATAGAGCTGTTGGGGAGTGGCAGTCCAGAAGTTGGCGACGGTTGCGTCGAACGCCTTGGACAGGTCGTAACCCGACATCTCCCCGTCGACCAGTGCGGCGAGCACAGCATCACGTAGCGACATGATCAAGGACAGTACCCGTCGCGAGGTGGCGGGCAGGCCAGATATTAGACAATTTGTTGTATATTGACGTCAAGTGAAAGAACGGTGGACGTGGTGGATCGGACGAAACAATTGCGATACGTAGCCCTGGGCGACAGCCAGACGGAAGGGCTGAACGACGGCAACGACGACACGGGCTTTCGTGGTTGGGCCGATCGGCTCGCCGAGCACATGGCCGAGAGTGCAGACGAGGTCGTCTACGCCAACCTCGCGGTACGTGGTCGTAAGGCTGCGCAGGTCAAGGCCGAGCAGTTGCCGGCTGCGTTGGCGTTGAAGCCGACGGTCGCGTCCGTCGCTGCCGGTGTCAACGACATCTTGCGTCCGCAGTTCGATGCGCGGACCGTGGCAGGTGAAGTGGGCGCAATATTCGCCGCGCTCCGAGCGGCCAACTGCACCGTGATCACCATGACGTTTCCCCGCCTCGCTCACCCGGTCCCCGGAAGGACCGTCATCGCCAGGCGTATGACCGAGCTCAACGCCGAGATTCGCAGAGTCGCAGCCGAATCCGATGTCGTGGTGATCGACCTCGAGAAGCACGACGTGGCCTCCGATCCTCGGCTATGGAGTTGGGACCGACTGCATCTGAACGAGACGGGACATGCGCGACTCGCTGCGGCCGCCGCCTACGCCCTCGGTCTACCGGGCGCTACCGACGCATGGAATCTCCCGTTGGCACCGCTCGCCAGCCCGCGCCTGCACTCCCGAGTTCGCGCCGACCTCACCTGGGCCGGAATGTTTCTCGCGCCGTGGTTGACTCGTCGAATCCGCAGACGATCCTCGGGCGACCGTCGTATGGCGAAGCGGCCGGAGCTGACCTCGGTACTCGGGTAGAGCCGGGCGAACCGACGCGAGCAGACCTGGTGAATCAGAATCCCGGGCCGAGATCTGCAGTGTTATCGACCAGGCTGCGCCGCATCCAGCTGTACACCCTCTCGTCGTTGAGGAGGGTGAAATGGTGAGCACTGTAGATCGCGAGACCGTCGTCCGGTCGAAGTCCTATGTTGCGGAGCTTGTTTCGACCTCCGGCGCTGTCGGTACGGACCAGACCGTCGCCCACGAAGACTCCGACCGGGTTGCGTGGACTTCCGGTGACGACCGCGGACGCGTGATGATGACGCACCCGTTCCGGAACCGAGATGTCCATGGCTGCACCGATATCGAAGCTGTCGGTGTAACGAGCATGACCGTCCTCGTCGGTGATCGCTCCGTGGATCAGATCACGGATTCCGGCACTTCGACGCGCCAGTAGGTTCGCGAACGGCCGGGTCTCGGGTACGAGTGCCATTGCGGCCGCGGCGACGTGGACGCCGTGAGCAAGTGGCGCGCCCAGATGTGGTGTCCCCAGAGTGAATACGTCCGTCAGCAGATCCACCCATCGTCGACCGCCTTCGGCAGCGTGGTGAGCAGCGCTGCGTGAGACCAGCCCGCCCATGGAATGTCCGACCAACGTGATCCGGTGTACCCGGACGGGCCATGCCGGTACGAGCTGCTCCAACAAGTCCGACAGGTCGACGCCATTCGACGCAATTCGCCGTCCGGTGTTGTAGCGCAAAAAGATCGAGGTCGTCCCGGCTTCGGCGTCCAGCCGCTCTCCGTATGTGGGCCGCCCACCGAGCCGCCATGCGTATTCCGTTTCGACCAGCCCATGGACGAACACCACGAGGTGCGCTCCCGCAGTGGGAAACCCGGCGGCCAAGGCTCGGTACTCCGGGGGTACAGGGCGTCCGTCGACTCGAATCGACATCGGATGGGCCAGTACCCGGGCTGTTCTCTCCATGTCGTCGCCGATGAGACCGTTCAGAACGGCGATGGTTTGCGCGCCACGGCTGGTGTGCGACGGTGACGGCCGCGAGTCGTCCTCGGCCACGTCGTCGCCGTCGGTCAGGGAGCCGTCAGCCAGGGAGCCGTCGGTCAAGGAGCCGACGATCTTGGCTGCGCCGGTGCAGGCGGCCGCGATGCTCGCGTACGTGCCGGCGGCGATCGCGTCGTGCATCAGTTGTGTCGGCAGGGCGGCGGGACCGATACCGAGCTTTACGGCAGCAAACGTGCGTCGTGCAATTGCCGAGTGGACCGCGCGAACGCCACCCGCAGCCGACGCCAACTCGCGAAGTGTGAGCTCGCCGAGCTCACCCCACTCCTGTGTGCGCCGAGATTTCTTCCCCGGTCCAGGTTTCGTCCCCACCGGATTCAGTGTACGCACGTCCACTGAAACTGCTGGCCCCGCAGAATCGGCGTCTCAGTCCCGGCGGCCGACCACCGGGTTGAGCTCGGAGTTCGCGAGGCCACCGGGCTCGATGCCGGGGAGGAATTCGCGCCAGGTGCCGCTGATCAGGGTCGGCGACTCGACGACGCGGGTGCCGTCGGCGAAGTAGGTGGTGGCCAGTGCGCGACGCGGCTGTGTCGTCCGGTTCGGGCCTGCGGTGTGGAAGCACAGCGCGGAGTGGAACGATACGTCTCCCACGGCGAACGGCTCGGACTCCACCGCAACGTTGCGCGTGCGGAAGCGCTGGGTGACGGCCTCGTCGTAGGAGGTGCCGACCTTGTCGAATTTGAGGTCTGCGACTTCGCCGAGAACGTCGCGTCCGCGCGCGAACGACAGTGGACCCATCGGGCCCGGAATGGCCGACATCGGCATCCAGGCGGTGACGGCGTCGGTGGTCTGCAACGGGAAGTGCTCGGCGTCGTGGTGCCACGGTGTGCGTCCGCAGCCGGGCTCCTTGGACAGCGCATTGTCGTGGTACAGCCGAACGCCGGGCACGTCGAGCAGTGCCGCGGCCAGGCCGCCGATCCGGGGTGACAGTGCTACGGCACGCATCAGGTCGTCGTGGAGCCACATCTGCTCGAGCGCGGTGAACCGGCCCGCAACGTCGTCGCCGTGCTCGGCTCGCAGTAACTCCTCGAGCCGCTCGGCGAGGCGTCGTACGACGGCAGGCGAGAACACCGCGGGCAGCCGCACGAAGGCGTGTCGCGCGAATGCGTCGACGGCCGCCGGGTCGAGATCGTAGGGCTCGGCGAGTTCGTGCTCGACTTGTTCGTCCGTGGCGGCCTCGACATCCGGCAGTCCAGGGCCATCGACGAGTTCTGCGGGTGCGGCGTCGTTGGCGGCCAGCGTGACGTACCAGTCCCACCAGTCCTGATCGTTGCCCGCCCAGTCCTGGTCGATACCGCCCTCGCGATTGCGTTCGGGCAGAAGCTCGTTGGTGGCAGGGTTGTTCAGAGCCACAGCAGGGCCGCCTCGTGCGAGAAGGTGTAGGAACCGGACGCGTCGCGACACGAAGCGAGGTAGTCACCGAGCACGGGGGCCGCCTCCATCTCGTCGAGGGACACGGAGTCGTCGAAGGCACACCGCTGCAGAAAGCCCTCGGCGACAGCGCGATCGGACGTTCCGGTGGTGTAAGAGACGCGCTGATCACGCACGTCCGCACCCGCGCGGATCAGCGCGTCACGCACCTGCTCGGCCGTCGTGTACGGCGTCGCTTCGCGCACGCCGGCGCGGAAGGCATCGTAGAAGGCGATGTAGTGGGAGGCTTCCGTTGCCTGCGCGACCAGACCGAGACCACCGGGAGCCAGTGCGGCAACGAATCTTTCGGCTGCGGCATCCAACTCGGCGGGCGGAAGGGCGTAGAGCGCGTGAGTGGCCCACACGACGTCGTAGCCTGCGTGATCGGCGGGCAGATCCTGCAGCGTCATCACCAGATCGTGCCGCGCGACGAAAGGCGCGGCCAGAGCTCCACGTGCCTCGGCCACCGAGAATTCGGATGGGTCGAGCAGGTCGTAGGCGACCTCGGGTACCGCGGACAGGTCGGTGTAACGACGGAGCGCAGTGGGGAACTTACCGCTGCCGCAGGCCACGTCGAGTAGCGACCAACCCTCGTGAGCCCGGCCGGCGAGCAGCGTCGGCCAATCGGCTGCCAACGCCAGCTGGTGATAGTCCTCGGTGGCCAGAGCGTAGAACGCCTCCATACCCGTGCGGCCCGCCTCGCTCCAGTGCTCGAGACTGCGTTCGGCTGTGTCTCCGCTGCTCACGAGATTCCTCCTAGGAAGCCAACTACGACGCACCGGCCGGGGCGTCATGGTTGACTCGGTCCAATGTCCAACATAGCTCCGAATTCGCCGACCGACACTGCCGTCGTGCTCATCGACGGATTGCGGGCGATGCGGCGCGGGGCCGAGGCGCTGGCGGGCCTGCCGCCCGAGTCCTACGCCGAGCACCACGCCGCCTTCGAGATGCTCTCCGATCAGCGCGGTCTGATCGCCCAGCACTTCGCAGATCGGCTGGCCGGGATGGGGAACGGACCGCTATCGGTGCTGTCGGTGGGCTGCGGGGACGGTTCGCTCGATGCCAGGCTTGCAGCGGGCCTGGTGCTGCGGGCACCCGGCCGTACGGTCCGGTACGTCGGCATCGACCCCTGGATCGGCAGTACCGAGCTCTTCGCCGCCACGATGGCGGCGCTCGAGGCCGCCGAACTCGACGCCCACGCGTACGTTGCATCGTTCGACGACGCACCCGTCGACGAGACTTTCGACGTCGTGATGTTCGTGCACTCGATGTACTACGTCGCAGACTTACGAGCAACGTTGCGTGCCGCGCTCGCCCTGCTGCGACCCGGCGGCGAACTGTGGGTGGCGATTGCGCCGACGGCCGCGCTCAACGCACTCGTCGAAGTCCTCGCCCCTCCACTCGAGGGCCATCGGCAGTGGTTCAGCGCCGACGTCGAGAAAGCATTCGTCGACGCCGAGATCGTCCTCGACGACACGGTGACTCTCGATGCGCTGGTCGATCTTTCCGCCGCGAGCGACGACGTGCTGGACTTCGCGGTGCAAGCCCGGTTGACGCCCGAGCTGCACGAGCCGGTGCGGGCCTACCTCGCGGCGGTATCGGTTCCGGATGCGGTTGGCGGGCTTCGAGTTCCGCATCCGGTCGACGTGTTCAGCGCGACCCGTCACTGAATGCCTCGACGCCACTGAACGCGCCGATTCGAGAAAGGTGGACGGAGGTCAGGTCCAGGCCATGCGGGAGCGGTTGTCCCAGTAGCTCTGCGGCGACTCGGCAATGTCCAGGTCGGCAATGTTCAGGTCGCCGGCCGCGATCACGTCGTGGTCGATGGAGAGCGCAGCGATGTTCTGTTCGAGTTGCGCCACCGTGGCGGCACCGGAGAGCACCACATCGGCCCACGGTTGCGCGAGGGCGACGGCCAGTGCGAGCGCGTCGCGTCCGACTCCGGCCGAGTCGGCGAGCGCGGAGAGTTCGGAGTTCTCGGCGACGAGTCGGCCGTTCGCCATCGCCTCTTTGACGACGACGAACCAGCCGGCCTCGTGCGCCTCCGCCAGGGCGGGGGCGACGGACGGTTCGAGGGGGTTCCACGTCGACTGCACCGAGCCGAACACCCCGGTAGCGAGCGCGGCACGCACGACTTCGGCCTGGTGCGGCCCGCTGGTGCTGATGCCGATGCGCGTGCCACCGGCTGCCAGCGCGCGTAGATCGTCGAGCAGGGCTGCGTCGCGAAGGGCAGGGCTGTCCGGGGTGACGCTGTGAATCAGGTAGTGGTCGGGCTTTCCGCCGAGGTCGCGCACGGTAAGCGGCCACTGCTCGGCCAGACGTGCAACCGAGTGTTCCTTGACCTCGTGTACCTCCGCGCCCCGCTGGAAGTCGGCGACATAGGCATATCCCCACTTCGAGCCGATCACGAGTTCCTCGCGCCGGTTCGGACGGGCAGACAACCAGCTGCCGAGGAACTGCTCGGCCAGACCGTAGGAGCGGGCGACGTCGAAGTGCCGAATGCCACTGTCCCAGGCGGCGTCCAGTACTGCGTGGCAATGTTGCTCGAGCGCAGCCGGGTCGAACCGCCCGTCCACCGCACACGAATGCCCGATGGTCAGATACTCCGGGCGTCCGAGTGCGGCAAGTCCGAGACCGAGTTGCGTCATGCCCTGAATACTCTCATCACTGCCGCCCTCGGAGCCTCGCCGCGAAACCGAGGAGCCGATTCGCCCTTACCAGCCGGTGGTCAGGACTCTGTTCAACGAGTCGACGAAGTAGTCGACCGATTCCTTCGAGACGCACAGGGGCGGTTTGATCTTGAGCACGTTCTGGTGGTCGCCGGTGGGTTGCATGACGACTCCCAGTTCGAGGAGCCGGTTGCAGATGGCCTCGGTTTCCTCGGTCGCAGGCTCGAGGGTGGTGTGGTCACGGATGAATTCGAGTCCCAGGTACAGACCCGATCCGTGCACGGTACCCACGATCGGATCCTCAGCCGCGAGCGCTTGCAATCGAGACTTCAGGTGCCCACCGACGACGCGCGCGTTCTCCTGCAACCCCTCTTGTTGGATGACGTCGAGCACGGCGAGGCCGATCATCGACGACACCGGGGACCCGCCCGTCGACGAGAAGAAGTAACCACCGGTGCGGTAGCGGTCGGCGATCCTCCGGGAGGTCACCACAACGCCGACGGGTTGGCCGCTGCCGATCGATTTCGCGACCGCCACGACGTCGGGAATCGCCTGCTGTTGCTGGAAGCCCCAGAACCATTCGCCGAGTCGGCCGTAACCGACCTGCACCTCGTCGGAGATCGCAAGGCCACCGTGCCTGCGGACGGCGGCGTACACCTGCTGGAGGTAGCCGTCGGGAAGTGCGACACCTCCGGCGTTGCCGAAATAGGACTCGGCGATGAACCCGGCGGGGAGAGTCCCTGCAGCGGCCAGGTCGTCGATGAACTGCACGGCCTCGGGGGCGTAGCGGGCCGCATCGTCACCGCGGTGCTTTCCTCGGTAGGAGTTCGCGGCGTCGACGGTGTGTACCCAGTCCGGCCGGGTGGCAAGGGCATTGGGATTGTCGGCTATCGAGGTCGAGACGGCGTCGCTGGCGAAGGTCCACCCGTGGTAGGCCTCTTTCATGGCCACGATGTCGGTACGTCCGGTCGCGGCCATCGCGATGCGGATGGCGAGATCGGTGGCCTCGGAACCGGAGTTGACGAAGAACACGGTGTCGAGTTCGTCGGGGAGGGTCGCGGTGATGCGTTCTGCGAATTCCGTGATCGCACGATAGTTGAAGCGCGAGTTGGTGTTCAGCAGTTGCATCTGCCGATGGGCGGCCGCCACCACCTTCGGGTGGGCATGGCCGACGGACGCGACGTTGTTGACCATGTCGAGGTAGACCCGGCCGTCGACATCGGCCAGGTACTCACGCCACCCCCGCTCGATGCGGGGCGGCTCCGCGTAGTAGTGCTCCTGGACCTCGGCGAGCAGCCGTTCGCGGCGCTCGAGGGTGTCGTCCTCGGGGGCGACGACGGTAGGGGGCAGCCCGAGTGCCGGCGCTGGGTCTCCGGCGAGTACCGACCAACCGTGGGAATACGAGGGCTCGACGCGCAGAGGTATCGGCCCCGAGTCCGCGCGCGTGAGCTGAACGTCGATCGGTGTACGCGCCGGCAGCACAGGGGTATTCGGCGAGTTCTGCACTCCGACGAAGTGGACGGCGTCGTCACCGAACGTGACGGTGATGCCGTCGTCGGTGTGCGTGGTGTAGCAGTCTGCAGGCACGTCGAGCGTGGTGTCCTGGGCGAGCCAGATGGTCAGCGCAGTGGAGATCGTGGCCGGCTCTGTGGGAGTGCGGCTGGGTCCACCGGTGAGTCGAGCAGACCACGCAGGTACCACTGCGGCGGGAGCGCCTGCATCGAGTGCGGCAAGCGCGGCGGCCGTCAGGGTGTGTCGGTCGAGCCAGCGCCCTTCGTCGTTGACGGTCGACGTGGTGCCCGCGTCGATGGTCACGGCGTCGGACATACCGGCGACCAACGGTTCGCCCTGCCAGGTCGGTCGCGGCCGGGCGTCCAAACCCAGTGCCCGACGGATGGTTTCGGTCATCACGGCGCAGGGCACCGATGCTGCTTGGGTGAGGATGCGGAATTCGCGATCCAGCGCGGAGTCGGCGTACGAGTTCCCGGCGTCGAGGCGTACCTGCTGACGGCCGCTGAGTACGAGTACCACTCCGCGCAGGGTGACCAATGGCCACAGTGCCTCGATCTCGTTCTCGCTCAGCGGACGTGCGGCATGGAAGGCGCGGATGGCGGGCAGTGCGTCGACCGGCGCGAAGCCGTCGTGGTGCAGCAGCGAGGACAAGGTCACCGCAATTTCGTTGACCGCCCACGATCGACTGACATCGCCGAAGTCGATGACGGCGTCGGGGAGCGACCCGGGTGCAGTCGGCGCGAGAACGTTGTCGTCGGTGATGTCGAAGTGACCGAGTTGAAGGGGCAGGTCGGCCGACACCGAATGCAACTGATGCATGGACGATGCGGTGACGTCGGTGATGAAATCGCTGACATCCTGGTCCGGCTCGTCGGGCAACAGCGTCGCGATGACGCGATCGGCATGGCGCAGATCCCATTGCAGCACCCGGCCCGACGCCGGGTGGTCGACATCGGAGAGTGCGACGCTCACCTTTCCTGCGAGTTCACCCATCCGCGCGGTCGTGGCGGGGGAGAGATAGTTCGAGCCCATCAGCGTTGTCCCCGAGATGAATTCGATGACCCGGCCGTGGATGCGCCCCTGCGACGAGTTCCACCATGCGGACATCGGTCCGCGCGGGCCGACGACCACCTTGGGGGTACGCAGCGTCGGCTCTCGCTCGGCAACGATGCTGGCGGCGAGGTCCTGCAACTCGATCTCGGACTCGCTGAACACCGGGTTGCTGAGCTTGAGGACGCCGACCGGGGCACCACTGTCGATGTCGCGAACCACGAAGTTCTGGTCCTGTTGGCTGCCCAGTTCGGTGAGGGTGCATGCCAATCCGAAGTTTAGTTCCATCAGCCTACGAACCTCGTCGGACTCGAGGGTCGGCGTCGGTAGCTCGGGCTGGGCGAAGAAGTCGAACACGGTGTCAGACATGGGTATCCTCGGTCTCTTTCTCGAACACGGTCTTGCCGCCGACGATGGTGCGCACGACCGACACAGCCAACAGAGTGCCTCCGTCGAGTACGTCACCGTCCAGTACGACGAGGTCGGCGTACATACCGGGTTGCACTCGACCGACCCGCGAATCGGCACCGAAGGACGCGGCGGAGTCGAATGTCGCGTGGCGTAGGGCGGCGTCGAGCGGCACCGCGAACTGCGGCTCGTTCGGTGGCAGCGAGTGGTCGGTGGCCGAGCGTCTCGTCGTGGCGATGTACAAATTCGCCAGCGCCTCGTGGGGCGCGGTCGGGGCATCGGTGCCGAATGCCAGGCGGGCCCCCGCAGCGGTGAACAACGTCCACGGGTAGCCGCGTTCGACGCGGTCGTCGCCCAACTGTGCGCGCCAGTTCGGTTGGATCGCAGGGTCGGAGTGCACCGGCTGTACCGATGCCGTGATGCCCAGCCGAGCCATTCGGTCGGGTGTCCGATCGCTGACGATTTCGAGGTGCTCGAGCCGCGGTCGCCGATCCCACGGCGCATTGACGTCGATCATCTCCTCGAGAACATCGAGGGCCATGTCGCTGGCCAGATCGCCGATGGCATGGATGGCCAGACGCAGTTGTGCAGCATCCGCGGCGACGACGACGGGTAGAAGGGCCTCGGCGCTCCACAACAGGTCTCCGTTGGTGCCGTTGGCGTACGGGTAGTTCAACGCTGCGGTACACGCGTCGATGACACCGTCGAGTACGAGCTTGATACCGACGAGCTCGAGCCACGGTGTCGGGTCGTTCCGCAGCTCGAGAACACGGTTCACCTGGTCCAGATTGCGCTGCGCGTCACCGGTATCGACGACGAGCCAATGCGCCGAGACACGGACCGGTAGCCGGCCTCCCGAGCGCTGCGCGACACCGCACAGCGCGCGCCAGCCGTCTTCGTCCATCCCCATGTCGACGACCGAGGTGACACCGGCGGCCGCGAACGCGTCGAGCGCAAGCCCTATGTGTCGCTCTCGATCCTGGTTCGAGGTGACCGAAGACAGGTCGGCCCAACCCAATTCGTGCGCGGCGCGTTCGTACATCATCCCGGCGGGTGAGCCGTCGGGAAGACGCGAGATCCGGCCACCGGCCGGATCCGTTGTCGTCGCGTCGATTCCCATCGCTTCGAGTGCGGCGGTGTTGACCCAGATCGAGTGCATGTCGTTGGAGTCGAGGAACACCGGAATGTCCGAGACGACCTCGTCGAGCATGGCTGCGGTGGGTTCACCGTCGATGGCATCGAAGAGCCATCCGCGGCCGCGCAGCATGGTCGCCTCGGAGCCGAGGGATTCTCGTGCGTCGACCAGCCGGCGTCGAATCTCCGCGAGATCGCCTGCGTCGGTGAGGGCTACGCTGCTGAGCCCGGCACCGAGCCACAACAGGTGTACGTGCGAGTCGACGAATCCGGGGAGGACGAATCGGCCTTCGAGGTCCACCGTGACGTCGGCGGACGCCGCGTGCGTGGTGCCGGGCAGGTGCACCTCGGCGATGTGGTCGCCGTCGATCACCACACGATCGGCCTCGGCCAAGCTACCGTCGGCGACGGCCTCCAGAGTGCCGGAGGAACTGAGGATCCTGCCGTTCACCAGTGCGGTCCGGGTGGTCGGGGTTGTCATCGAGATGTCTCCTGCGGTAGCGAATCCGATTGCCGTGCTTGGTTTTCTGCCTGTTCGACGCGGGTGGACAAGCGTGCGACGAGAACGACCGGTACGACCAACAACCAACTGGTCACGCCTACGACCCAGCCGAATGTGCTGTAGCCGAACGACTCCACGAGCCAACCACCGAACGCTGGAGCGAAACTGGTACCCACGAGATACACGCCGAGCGAGGGACCCGAGAATCTGCCGTTGGCATCCAGTGCGGCCGCGGTGGCGATGAAGAACAGGAAGGCCGCCAGGTACACCGAGTTCCACGCGACGAGGAGCACGCCGTACACCGTGGGATCGGTGGCGAGGGACGTACCGAGTTTCAGGGCACCACCGACGATCAGTAGGACCGCCATCGGAAGTGCGCGGCCCACCCGGTCGCCGAGCAGGATGAGCACGAGGGCGGCGAAGAATCCCCCTGCGCTGGATGCGCTGAGAACTACACCGAGTGCTGCGTCGCTCAGCTGCGCATTGTCTGCGCCCATGGTGCCTGCGATCGCCCAGAGTGAATCCTCGCTGATCGCCCACACCGCGTACATCACCAGCAGGGACACTCCGGCAACTGTGATGCGCCGCGTGCCGACCGAGGCCGGCGGCTCCACAGCCCGTCGCACCGGGTCGGGTGAGTCGAGTACGGGTGCGGCGGGCAACCAACCCGACGTCACCAGGAGAACGACCGCCAGAGCCGCGACGAATCCGTAGACACTGCCCAGGCCGACCCCGACCAGCGGGATCACCGCGAGGACGAGGGTCACGACGGCTCGGTTGAAGAGTCCGTTGGCGGCCGACATCCGGTTGGGATTGCGCAGTGCCGCCAGAGCTGCACCGCTCGCGGCCAGTGCGCCGCCGGCTCCCGCACCTCCGACGATGACGCCGACGACAGTGACGGTGGCACCGAGCGGGAACGCAGCGACACCGAATCCGAGTGCGGTCACCACGAGACCGACTCGGGCTACCGCGATCCGCCGCGACCC
Source organism: Rhodococcus sp. NPDC077669 (assembly GCF_040686915.1). NCBI lineage: Bacteria > Bacillati > Actinomycetota > Actinomycetes > Mycobacteriales > Nocardiaceae > Rhodococcus > Rhodococcus sp. NPDC077669. The sequence continues at coordinate 110,008 of NZ_JBFBMD010000013.1, forward strand.
CTCGGCCAGTCGGGTGACCGCGATACAGGCCAGCGCGGTGGCGAGCAGCGAGCCCGTCATGATGGTCCCCGCCTCGGCGACGCTGACGCCGAGGGAGTCCTGGAGTGCGATCACCATGAACGGCAACAGGTTTGCGGTCAGCAGGCCGAGTACGGACATGCCGAATGTCGACGTCGCTCGTCGAGTGTTCAGTGGAAGCCGGGTGGCGTCGGGCGTCAGTGGAATGGTCATGATCAGAGAGGCGATCCGTCGGTGGTCGCCATGGCACCGGCGACACCACCGTCTGCGCAGCGGGCTACGGCGACGACGAGGGGACCGTACGGTGCCCGCCACTCACTGTGCAGGGTGTCGTACGAACCCGGCGGAATCGACACCGTCCCGGTGACGGCGCTGCCCGTCGTGTGGAGCGGCACCCGCACTCCGTCGACGAAAGCCTGTACGTCGTCGATGGAACCGCCGTCGATCCGGACGGCGAAGGTGAGTTCGTCGCCCGCGGAGCCCGGCCGAATCTGCACGTCGGTCACTGCGATGGAGGCATCCGAGTCACCGGCACCGACGATGCCGTCGAACACGTGCTCGTCGGTCAGTGCCGGGGTGCGTGCGGGAGCCACTCGTCGTGCCCCGAGGGCATCGACGGAACGGGCGAGACGCAGCAGGGTCGAATCGGAGTAGGCAGCACCGGCCAGGGTCAAGCCCACCGGCATCGACGTGTCGCTCATCGACCCCATGGGAACGGTGACGGTGGGTATGCCGAGGTGGCGGGGCACGAGATTGCCGTTGGCCACCCAGACCCCGTTGCGCCAGGCGATGTCGGCGGACGCGACGTCGACATCGGCGTCGGCGGGACCGACATCGGCGACGGCCGGAAAGACGACTGCGTCGAACCGGTTGTCCTGCAACCACTTCTCGAAGTCGACGCGGCGGACCTCTTCCAATCCGCGCATGCCGGCCTCCACAGACGGAATGCGATCGAACGGCGTCACCCCTGCCTTCGCCATGGGAACGTAGTCCGCCAGATCGTAGGCCGTGTCGAACGGCAGAATGCCGTAGCGATCGGGTAGCGCGCCCGTGGGATGCGGGAAGATGCGTGCCCCGTCGGTCTCGGCCAGGCCGCGCAGACCGGGCTGCCCGTTCGAGGCCAGGAAGCTGTCGAACGCCCACACCGAGAGCTCTTCCAGCTCGCGGTCGAGGAACTCGGCGGGAACGAGACCGCGGTCGACCATGGTCTGCGAGTTCGGGTGCAGGCCTTCGTAGTTCTCCACGACGGGGAAGTCGGTGTCGATCACTTCTGCGCCTGCAGCCACCAGATCGTCGCGCATGGAGTGCCACAGGGTCATCACCGAATCGCGGGTGTGGATCGGATATGCGCTGTCGGGATCGCCGTTGACGTACAGGCGAGGTACGGCGAGCCGGAGCCCCTGCAACGGCAGTGGCGGCAATTCGGTGAAGGACGCGGGCCGAACATCCGAGGCCGGGGGGATCGACACCCACTCCTGCATGCGCCACAGGTCGCCCTCGGTGACCGCGTCCTCGGCCACGACCACGTCCAGTAGGTGCAGTAAGTCGTCGACCGTACGGGCATGCGGCACAACGACATCCATCGTGGGCACCAACGGCCAGTTGCCCCGCACCGAGATCACCCCGCGAGAGGGCGTGTAGGCGACGAGCGCATTGTTCGACGCGGGAGCGCGGCCCGAGGACCAGGTTTCCTCGGCGAGTCCGAAGGCAGCGAAACTCGCAGCTGTCGCCGTACCCGAGCCGTTGGATGATCCCGAGCCGAACGCCGAGGTGAGAAATTCTGCGGAGTAGGGACTTTCGGCGCGTCCGTAGAGTCCGCGCTGCATTCCACCCGCTGCCATCGGCGGCATGTTGGTCAGGCCCAGGCAAATGGCACCTGCCGCTCGCAGCTGGGCCACGGCGAAGGCGTCGTCGGTCGCGACGAGGGTCTCGAATGCCGGCGAGCCGGCCGTCACCGGGAGGCCGCGCACCTTGTAGCTGGACTTGGCGGTGTAGGGGATTCCGTCCATCGGGCCGAGGGTCTGCCCAGCGCTCCGGCGCCGGTCGGCTGCGCGGGCTTCCTCGAACGCGTCGGGGTTCAGTACCGGGACGGCGTTGAGACTGATGCCGGTGCGGTCGTAGTGCCCGATTCGATTGAGGTAACGCGCTACCAGTTCGACGCTCGTCACAGTGCCCTCGGCGAGCGCGGCGGAAACGCCGGCGACATCGGCCTCGACCACGGTGAAGGAAGAAGAAGTCATGACAGAACTAAAACACACACTGTCGGTTTTGGGAACGGGTGAATCGAAAAAAATCCCGACATGCAAGGCTGTCCGTACTCGACGACCGCCCGAGAGGAGGCGACCATGGCACGACCACCTCGCGCCATTCTCAGCCGTGACCTGATCGCCCGCACCGCATTGGCCCTGGTCGATCGGCACGGAGCCGACGGTGCGAGCATGCGGGGCGTGGCGCTGAAATTGGGCGTGAACCCTACTTCCCTCTACAACCACGTCGCCGACCGCGCGGCGATGATCGAAGACGTCCGAGCTCTGGTCTCGGCCCGAATCGACTCGGCACCGCTACGCGAATTGCCCTGGGAGGAGGGCCTCGTCGAATGGGCGAGGTCCTATCGATTGGCGTTCGCGGAGCATCACCGCGCCGTTCCCCTCCTCATGACCACACGCGCATCGACCCCGGTGCTGTTGGCGGAGTACGAGGATTTCTCTGTTGCCGCAGAGGCGGTGGGCTGGGCGAGCAGGGACGTGTTGCCTCTGCTGACCGCGTTCGAATCGTTCATCCTCGGCAGTGTCCTCGACATGTCCGGCCCGAGTGTCGTATTCGATCCTGCCGGCCAGGAGGAGGCTTTCCCGCGGTTGGCCGCGGCCTACGAGACCGTCCAACACGAGGATGCCGACGATCCCATTGCCACCCGCGCCTTCGAGATGGGTCTGGCGATGCTCGTCGCATCGGCGCGCCCCCGGCGGTGAGATCGAGGCCCGTGTTCGACGTGCTCAGCGTTGTCGCGCTGCGCTGTCACGGGACAGTAGTAGCGCCGTGTGCTCGGCGTCGGCGGGCCGACCCAGCAGAAACCCTTGCACCAGATTGCATCCCGCTGCGGTGAGAGCGTCGAGCTGCGCCTGCGTTTCGACGCCTTCGCCCACGACTGTCACGCCGTAGGCTTTCGCCAGTGACACGATGGCGGTCAACACTTCTCGTCCTCGCTCGGTGTCGAGAGCGTCGATGTACGTTCGGTCGATCTTGAAGCTGCCGATCACCGGGAATCGTTCGAGGTAGGCCAGGCTGCTGTAGCCCTTCCCGACATCGTCGAGTGACAACGCAACTCCCATCTCGTGGAGTCTCGCCAAATTGGACGCAACCGTGCCGGTGTCGGCGAGCCATTCCGTCTCGGTGAGTTCGAGAACGACGCCGTCAGCGTGCGCACCGGTGGTGAGCAGGGCGGCAGCCACTCGATCGGGAAAGGCCGGGTCGCGCAGTTGCAGCGCGCTGATGTTGACGCGCATGCCGACGCAGCCCAGCCCGCGCCAGTCGACGAGTTGTCGACAGGCGGTGGTGAGGGCCCAATCGTCGAGAAGCGTTGCCACACCCGTGCGTTCGGCCACGGCAACGAATTCGGACGGTTCGATGGGACCGAGATTCGGGTGCTGCCAACGCGCCAGAGCTTCGACGGAAACGATCTGTCCGGTCTCGACGTCGATCACGGGTTGATAATCCAGTGTCAGGTCGCCGGAGGCCACGGCGCGGCGCAGGTCCACCGACATGGAGCGCACACGGTCGGCGTCGTAGAGGTCGCTCGAGTCGAAGACGGCGTGCCCGGCCCTGGTGTCCTTGGCGCGGTACATCGCCAGGTCGGCCGATCGAAGGAGCTCGCGTCGGGTCGAGCCCGCAGTGGACACCGCAACTCCGATGCTGGCGCTCACCGGAATCGGGTCGTCGCCCTCGTCTTCCGCGGTAGGGGCCGCGAGAGCGGAACGGATGCACTCGGCGACGCGTTCGGCATGTGCGACGTCGTCGATGTGATTGCAGATCATCAGGAATTCGTCGCCGCCGAGCCTGGCCACGGTATCGCCAGGTCTCGCGGTCGCGGCCAGGCGGCGTGAGAAGTGCACGAGTGCGCGGTCTCCGACGTCGTGGCCGAGGCTGTCGTTGATGATCTTGAAATCGTCGACGTCGAGCAACAGCAGGGCCACTCGGCCGCCGGTGTCCGCGACCTGTGCGAGCGCAGTGTCGATCGCGTCGTACGCCACCGCCCGATTCGGCAGTTCGGTCAAGGGATCGTGCGCGCTGCGCCAGCGCAGCTCGCGGTCGAGTTCCACTCGTTCGAGTGCCGCGGAGAGCACTCCGGCGACTGCGGAGACGAATGCGATGTCTCCGTCGCCGAAAACGTGTGGTTCTCGGCCGAACAGGATCAGTACGCCCCACAGCCCGGCACCGATGGTGATCGGAACGGCGGCACCGCTGCGAAAGCCCAGGGCAGCCATGGCCGAGGTGTCGAATCGTGTTTCGGATTCGACGTCGGAACACACGGTGATCGCCCTTCGCGCCAGGGCGTAGCCGGTCAACGACCCGTCGCCGGTGGCAAGCACGAAGTCGTGTGGGAGCGTGCGGGTGATCGCGTCGATGGACAGAAGCGGGTCGGTCGAGTCATCCGAACGTCGGGCCAGGGCCGCAGACTCGACGCCCACCAACTTGGCCGCCGTGCTCGTGGCCGCAGTCAGCACAGTATCGAAGTCCGCAGTGACGGCAAGTGCGCTCAATTCGGCCAGTGCCCGTTGCTCGACTGCGATTCTCTCCGCCGACGCAGCCGCGGCCAGCAGGTCCAGATCGCGCTGGTGTCCACGGGTGCGGTCACGGACGATCGTGGCGATCAGGTCGGGTTCTCGCCCGGAACGTCGGACGACGAACGTGGACAGGGCAACGGGAATGCCCGCGCCGGAGACGAAGTGGCGTAATTCGGTACGGCCCTGCCAGTGACCGGTCGTCTGCAATGCATGTTCGACGTCACCGGAGACTTCGAGCCCGCGGGCGGTGAAGAAATCTGTTGTGGACAGGCCTGACGACGGTAGTTCTTCCAGGCCGACCAGGCGGAGGCCGACCGGATTGACGTCGATCACGCTGCCGGAGAACGCGGACAGGGCCACCATGTCGGGGGATTCGTCGAACAGGGCGCGGAGAACGAGCGGATCGAAGCCGGGATCGTTCATCGATGTCCGTTTCGCACTCGTCGCAGCGACGAGTCGGTGGGCGACGCCACCGACCGATCGCAGAAGTCAGCGGAATTGCTGTTCCCTGCACACAGCATGGCGGTGCACGCCCGAGATGACAAACACGCCGTTTGTCATCACGCATGTACTACGTCCGGGTCCGCACTGGCGATGTGCGGACCCGGACGCGAACGCGAATCGGGCGGTCTTCTCGAGGTGACGAGAGCCGGCCTTTACTTCGCCAGAGCCTCGGCGATGGTGACGACGCGCGTGGCCATGTGGGTCAGCGCTGCGGTGGTCGCGTCGTCCAGTTCGTTCTTGTTCTCGGGTCCGGTGACGTGGCTGACGCCGTAGGGGTTGCCGTCGGCGAACTTCAGTCCGTCGGTGTATCCGGGCGGAACCAGGACGCCGCCGAAGTGCATCAGCGAGGTGTAAAGACCGATGAGGGTGGTCTCCTGGCCGCCGTGCGCGGTCTGGCTCGAGGTGAAGGCGGCGTATGCCTTGTTCGCAAGTTCACCCTTGGCCCAGTAGCCGCCGAGCGAGTCCATGAAGTTCTGGAACGGTGCTGCGGTGCTACCGAAACGCGTCGGAGATCCGAGGATGACGCCATCGGCCCAGACGATGTCGTCGCCGCTGGCAGCGGGAAGATCCTTGGTTGCCTCGTAGTTGGCGGATCAGGCGGGGTTCTCGGCGAAGGTGCTGGGGTCGCGCGTCTCCGCGATGTGCCGCACGCGTACTTCGGCTCCAGCTGCCGTCGCTGCGTCGGCGAGCTTGTTCGCCATCGTGGATCCGTGGCCGGTTGCGGAGTAGTAGATGATTGCGATCTTCGTCATCGATGAGACCTTTCGTCGGGTGGACATCCGAAGTAGTTGCGATGTCAACTGCATTCGATGGTACCCACTATGATTGTTGTGTCAACTACTCGCGGTTGTCGGTTGTCGGTTGTCGGTTGTCCGATCCGTGGGCAGCGTCGATAGTGGTGCCATGACCGTGCGCAATGCCGAGGTACCCGACGACGTCTTCGCGGACGTGAAGAAGCAGGTCTCCCAGTTCGTCCGATCGCGGGTGGTTCCGCGTGAACTCGAGATCATGAACGCCGATTCGATTCCCGACGATCTCCGGAGACAGTCCGCCGAGATGGGGTTGTTCGGATACGCGATTCCGCAAGAGTTCGGTGGTCTCGGCCTGGACTTGGTTCAGGATGTCGAGATTGCCATGGAGCTCGGCTACACCACACTGTCGTTGCGGTCGATGTTCGGCACCAACAACGGAATCGCGGGCCAGGTGCTCGTCGGGTTCGGCACCGACGAGCAGAAGGCAACGTGGTTGCCCGGCATGGCGGCCGGCGACGTCGTCGCGTCGTTCGCGTTGACCGAGGACGGTGCCGGCTCGAACCCGGCAGGGCTGAGAACGACGGCAGTAGTGGACGGTACTGGCTGGATCATCAGCGGAAGCAAGCGCTACATCACCAATGCGCCCATCGCGGACCTGTTCGTCGTGTTCGCGCGAGTGGACCCGAAGCCGAACAGCGGCAACGGGATCGCGGTGTTTCTGGTCCCCGCCGACGCTGCGGGTGTCGAGGTCGGTGACAAGGACGCGAAGATGGGTCAGCAGGGAGCAGGAACCGCGGATGTGACGTTCACCGACGTCGAGGTCGACGCCGACGCTCTGGTGGGCGGCAACGGTGACATCGGATACCGGGCGGCGATGACGTCGTTGGCGCGTGGCCGCGTCCACATCGCAGCGCTCGCCGTCGGTCAAGCGCAGCGTGCCCTGGACGAATCCGTCTCCTACGCTGCGTCTTCCACGCAGGGTGGCGAGCCCATCGGCAATCATCAACTCGTCCAGGCGATGATCGCCGACCAGCAGACGGGAGTCATGGCAGGCCGGGCCATGGTGCGTGAGGCTGCCCGAGCCTGGGTGGAGGACACCGATCGACGGATCGCGCCATCGGCGGTGAAGCTGTTCTGCACCGAGATGGTCGGCACAGTTGCCGACCTCGCGGTCCAAATCCACGGCGGCGCAGGGTACATGCGCGGCGTTCCCGTCGAGCGAATCTATCGAGATGTCCGTCTTCTCCGCCTGTACGAGGGCACGAGCGAAATTCAGCGGCTGATCGTCGGCGGCGGTTTGATCCGTGCCGAGCAGAAGCGGAATCGCTGACCACCCTCGTCCCGCGTGGCGGTGGCAGGTCAGGTGAGCGCGCGCTGCGCGGCGACCCGGTCTGCGACCGTGCTACCGATAGCGGAGATCTCGGTAGCGAGTTCCGCGCGACTCCTGGTGTCCGACCCGTATACGAAGTTCGTGGGTCCCACTGTGGCACCGCAGTATTCGATGATGCCGCGCTCGATCTGCGTTCGAATGGCCTCATGGACGCCATGGCGCTCGAAGCTGTCTGCATCGTCTCCCGCGACGACGACCAGATGGATGGTGAGTCGGTCCAGCTTCTTCACGAATACTCTGTCCCCGTATTCGTAGGCCCAACCCTCGACGAACACGCGGTCGATCCAGCCTTTCAGTAGCGCCGGCATCGACCACCAGTACATCGGGAAGACGAGAACCAGGTGTTCGGCGCGGTCGATCCGTGTCTGCTCCTCGGCTACATCGGACGGTGTGCTCCCGTTTCCACGAAACAGGCTCAGATCTGCAGCCGAAAATCGTGGATCGAAGCTCTCCGCGGCGAGATCTGCGGTCTCCACGGTGGTGCCCGTGGATCGGATGGCCTCGACTACGGAGTGAGCGACCTGATGGGTCAGAGAGTGCGGGTCGGGATGGGAGACTACGACGAGCGTGTTCATGGCTGTTCCTTCGGCTGGGGAAGATCGGCTATGTACGAACAGTAGGTTACTATTAGTACATAAGCAAGGAGGTGGCGGAATGGCACGGACGAGGCTGTCGCGCTCCGATCGAAACGCACAGTTGATCGAGGTGTCCTGGGCTCTCGTACGCGCCGAGGGGGCCGACGCGTTGACTCTCGGACGGCTCGCAGAGCATGCCGGTGTCGCGAAACCGGTGGTGTACAGCCACTTCGCCTCCCGCGCCGAACTTCTTGCCGCTCTGTTCACCGAATTCGATGCCAGGCAGGCGGCGATGCTGGAGGAATCTCTCGACTCGGCACCCATGACGGTCCGCGGTCGGGCGCAGGCCATTGCCGACTCCTACGTGGGGTGCACATTGGCCCAGGGGAGGGAATTGACGGGTGTGCTTGCCGCACTCGAAGGTTCGCCCGAACTCGAACAGGTCAAGCGCACCGCCGAGCGCGCCTACTTCGAGCGGTGTCGGGAGATTCTGCGTCCGTTCACCGATGCCGACGGCATGTCCACGCCATCTCTGACCGCCGTCTTCGGTGCCGCAGACGCGTTGTCCCACGGTGCCGTATCCGGGTCACTCACACCGGCCGAAGCGATCGGGGAGTTGACCGATCTGATCGTCGCCGCGGTCGCCAGGTCCTGAACTCGGCCCGCCGGATCTGTCAGACGGTGGCGGCCGCCGATTCGGGCGCACGACGGTGGAATGCCGTCTCGGCCTCGAAGGCATGCGCGACCCGGAGCAGCAGGTGATCGGCGCGGTCGGCGGTGACGATCTGCAATCCAACCGGAAGACCGGAGGAGCTGAAGCCGCCGGGCATCGACAGTGACGGTAGGCCTGTCGCCGAGATCAGCGAAGCGGCCCGCATCCAATCGAGGTAATTGTTCATCGGCGTGCCGTCGACGACGGCGGGGTACTCCTCGTCCGCGGGGAACGGAAGTACCTGAACGGCAGGCGCGATCAACACGTCGTATCGCGAGAAGAACTGCCGCACTCCGGCATCGAGATTCTTGCGAGCGGTGTTGGGAGATCATGTCTCGTGTCGTGAGCGCCATTCCCTTGTCGACGTTCCACTGCACGGCGCTCTTCATGCGGTGCCGATGTTCGTCCAACAGGTGCCCGTAGGCGGTGGCGAAGTCGAACGCACGCGTCGTCTGGAACACCTCGTCCGCGCCGGACAGGTCCGGGCAATCGACGTCCACACTGGCACCGAGTTGCTCGAACACGTGCAGTTGGCGGCTCAGGACGTCGATCACCTCACGGTCGACGGGTACGCCGAGACCGAAATCCGTTGTCCACGCTACTTTCAGCCCACGCAGCGAGCCGGCCTCCTCCGAGCGGTACGAGTCGTCGAGCGGGAGACCACGAGGGCTGGACGAATCCGGACCGGCGAGTGCGCGCATCAGAAAGCGCACGTCCTCGATGTCGTGCGCGAGCACGCCCTGCCGAGCGATCCAGGCCCACGGGTTCTTTGCGGGAAGCATCGGAATTCGGCCCAACGACGGCCGGTATCCGACGAGGTTGCAGAACGATCCCGGAGTGCGCAGCGACCCGCCCATGTCCGACCCGTCGCCCGCCGGTTGTATCCCGGCGGCGATGGCGGCGGCGGCACCGCCACTGCTGCCGCCGGCACTGCGAGTCGGATCGTACGGATTGGTGGTGGTACCGAACAGCGGATTGAAAGTGTGTGAGCCTGCAGCGAATTCGGGAACGTTGGATTTGCCGGTGGTGTTGACACCTGCGCGCTTGAGGCGGGCGACGATGCCCGAGTCCTCGGTGGGGATGTTGTCGGCCAGAATCGGCGAGCCGAAAGTCGTGCGCAGACCGGCGGTCAGGTGATTGTCCTTGTGCGTCATCGGGACGCCGTGCAGAACGGGCAGTGCCTCGCCGGACACCGTTGCGCGGTCTGCTGCACTCGCACGTTCGGTCGCCCCATCGATGTCGAAGGTCACGATCGCGTTGACGACAGGGTTGACGTCGTCGATGCGAGCCAGATGCGACTCGAGCGCCTCGCGGGCCGAGATCTCGCGATCACGGATGTGTGCCGCGAGCGCGCGCAGGGACAGTGACTGAATGTCGCCGGTCATGAAACTCCTCGCTTCGATCCGGATCGGCCGGAGTTGTTGTCGGAAGCCTGTTTCAAGACTGCACCACCGCGCGGAGCCCACCGGGCTATCGTCGTCCATTGAGCGTTTTCGCCGTTGGATTGGCGGTTTCGCTCAGACGGCCGAAAATTTCACACATGCAACATATCGGCAACGTGAACCGACTTGAGTGAGCAGGACATCCGAGCCCGGGGCTCGGTCGCAATCCGACGGTATGCGAAAGAGAGTCAATCATGTCCAGTCAGATCGACGGTCCACCGGCAACTGCGGATGCGCCCGAAACACGAATGCCCTGGGGGCTGAAGACACTGTTCCGTCTCGTGTCCAGCATCGAACGCGTCGGCAACAAACTGCCGCACCCCTTCCTGCTGTTCTGGCTTCTGGCCGCAGTGCTGGCAGTGGTCAGCGCGATCCTGGCCGCACTGGGCACCGGGGTGGTGCTACCCAGCACCGGTGAGGTGTCGATGGTTCGCAGCCTGCTCAGCAGTGACGGCGTAGCCATGATCTTCGGGACGGCACTGGACAACTTCGCGGGGTTCGCGCCGCTCCCCATCATCGTGACCGTCATCCTCGGCGTGTCCGTCGCCGAGCATTCCGGTGTGCTCACCACGCTGCTGCGCGCCACCATCGTGAAGCTGCCCGCCAAGTGGGTGACGTTCTCGGTTGCCTTCGCCGGGAACATGTCTCACGTCACGTTCGACGCGGCATTCATCGTCGTCCTTCCGCTGGCGGCAATGGCGTTCAAAGCAGCGGGCCGAAGTCCGGTACTGGGCATGATGGTGGCGTTCGTCGCCATCGCCGGTGGCTACAACGCGTCACCGTTGATCACACCCAGCGATGCCATCATGTCGTCGTTGACGACCTCCGCCGCTCAGATCGTCGACGCCGACTACAGCGTGACCCCCGTGGACAACTACTTCTTCAGTCTCGCGTCGTCACTGGTGATTTCGATCTTCATCACCCTGGTGGTGGAGTTGGTGATGGCCAAGCACATGAATCTCGATGCCGACGAGGGCGTCGAGGACGGAGCGGAGAAGCTGGCACTCGATCTCGAGCCGATCGAGAAGAAGGGAATGCGCCGCGCCGGAGCAGCTTTGGCGGTGTACGTGGCCGTCGTCGTCGCGGCACTGCTTCCTCCCTCGTCGCCGCTGCGTGGTGAGGACGGCGGGTTCGTACAGTCGATCGTGCTGCAGAACATCGCGTTCTTCATCGCGATCGCCTTCGTCCTGGTCGGATGGGTGTACGGACGCACCACCGGCAGTCTTCGGCAGCTCCGTGAGATTCCGGAGTCGATGGCCGTCGGCATCAAGACCCTTGCTCCGATCCTGGTGCTGTTCTTCGCGATTTCGCAGTTCCTCGCCTACTTCAAGTGGACCGGCATCGGCAACGTCGTCGCAGTCGAGGGTGCGGAACTGTTGAAAGCCGGGGGATTACACCCCCTCGTGGTGTTCGCCATGATGCTGGTGCTGATCTCGGTGATGAACCTGCTCGTCACCAGTGGTTCGGCCATGTGGTCGATGTTGGCCCCGGTTCTCGTGCCGATGCTCATGTACATCGACGTCAACCCCGAAACCACCCAGGCCGTCTACCGAATCGCCGATTCCTGCACCAACGCGATGACCCCGATGTCGGCCTACTTCGTGCTCACCCTCGGACTCATCCAGCGCTACAAGAAGAACGCGGGCATCGGTACCCTCGCCTCGTTCACCATCCCCGTCGCGCTGGGCATGCTGATCGTGTGGGCGGCGTTGTTCGCAGTCTGGTACATGCTCGGCATCCCGCTCGGCCCCGGCGCACCGATCCGATGACCGCAGTGACTGCCGCGTCGTACCGGATCAATACAGGTACGACGCGGAGTCCGCGGCCAGCAGACGGTTGCCGCTGCGCTTGGCGGCCCGCAGAATCGACACCACCGAGATCGCGTCGGCCAGGGTGGCCCAGTCCGAGGCAGTTGTCATTCGATGCAACGCCATTCGGTCCGGGCACGCAAGATTGACGAGCAGACTGTCCGAGCCCGCGAGGGCCACCGCGTATCGAACCTCCGAATGTGCGAGCAATAGCTCGACCAGTGCTTCGTGGTGTCGAGGCGGAACCTTGACCCAGGCAAGGGCTTCCGCCGAATACCCCATCAACGCCGGTTCGACGACCACCCGCAGTCGGGATTTGTTGGTCTGTTCCAGAGTGTCCATGTGGCGTCGGACAGTGTTCTCGGTAGCGCCGACGACGCGCGCAATGTCCGAGGTGGGCGTCCGGGCATCCTCGGCCAGGACGCGCAGAATGCTGCGGTGCAGGGTCGAGATCTCCGGTCCCACACGGCCGTCCGGTTGGTAGCCCTCGTGTACGGGAGGCGTCAGGGCCGCGATCTGGTGCGCATTCAGAATCGCCGGCCGCCACTCGCGGACCGAGCGATAGACCCGCGTGATGGGATCTACCCGAATGCGTCTGATCCCGGTGATGCCGGGTAGGTCGTCGAGCATCAGATCCGCCAGATGGGCATCGTCGACCAGGACTTCGGCGACGCATTCCTCGTGCCCCGACGTGGCGTACACGAACATCGTGTCGTCGCGGCGCGCCAACCCGACTGCCACGGCACGTGCCATACCGACGTGACATCGAGCTCGCAGAACGACCGCGCCTGTCGCGCCGATGACGCCGACCACGCGTACGTCCCCGGAATCGAGTAGTTCCTTTCCGCGTCGGGTGACGGTGCGTTCGGGTTCACCGAGCGCCTCGGCGATGCTGACCCAGGACGCCCGGGGATTGACCTGCAGCGCCGCCGTGATTCGGCAACTCAGCGAGTCCAACTCGTCGGAGCGCTGCCTCATGCGTACACCTTCGCTCGTCGTGCCGAATCGGGTCGGCCGGTGCAGAAACAGGTTCGGTGCCCGAGGATCACCTGTCGATCCTCGGGCACCGGTACCGCGAAGTCCAGCTCAGAAGATTCCGCTGTACGCGTTGAGGGCGGGCTGACCACCCAGGTGCGCGTAGAGAACGGTGGAGTCCTTGCCGATATCGCCCTGCTGAACCAGATCGATCAGTCCGGCCATGGACTTGCCCTCGTACACCGGGTCGATGATCACGCCTTCGAGACGGCCGGTGAGCTTGATTGCCTCGATCGTGGAGTCGACGGGAATTCCGTAGTAGTCGCCGGCCCAGCCTTCGAGGACGGTGATCTCGTCGTCGCGAAGATCGCGTCCCAGTTCGATGAGTTCTGCTGTGTTACGGGCGATTCGGGCCACCTGGTCGCGGGTCTGAGCGATCTTGGCGGACGCATCGATGCCGATCACTCGACGTGGCCGTTCCTGCCCGGCGAACCCGGCGATCATGCCGGCATGCGTCGACCCGGTCACGCTGCACACGACGATCGTGTCGAAGAAGACGCCGAGCTCCTCTTCCTGCTTCTGTACTTCGTACGCCCAGTTGGCGAAGCCCAGTCCGCCGAGCTTGTGGTCGGAGCCGCCTGCGGGAATGGCGTAGGGCTTGCCGCCCGCTCGCTCGACGTCCTCGATGGCCTTCTGCCAGCTGTCCTTGAATTCGATTCCGAAGCCCGACGGATCGAGGCGGACATCTGCACCCATGATGCGGGAGAGCAGGATATTGCCCACCTTGTCGTTGACCGAATCCGGCCAATCGACCCACTTCTCCTGCACCAGAACTGCTTTGAGTCCGAGCTTTGCCGCGACCGCAGCCACCTGCCGCGTGTGGTTGGACTGCACGCCACCGATCGAGACCAATGTGTCGGCACCCTGCGCGAGAGCGTCCGGGACGATGTACTCGAGCTTGCGAGTCTTGTTGCCGCCGTAGGCCAATCCTGCGTTGACGTCTTCTCGCTTGGCCCAGATCTTGGCCCCGCCGAGGTGTGCGCTCAATCGTTCCATCGGGTGAATCGGGCTCGGGCCGAAGGTGAGGGGATAACGCTCGAAGTCCGCGATCGCCACGTGGTTCTCCTTTGATCGGTGTGTCATGCAGGATGCAATATATCGCATACTGTACGTGGGACGCCTCGCCAGCGAAAGCGGTGGGCTACGATATTTTGCATGCCGGTCCCCGTCGAGCTCGGAAAACACAAGCGCTCCCTGCTGCGCGACAACGCCTACGTCTCGATTCGCGACGCCATCGTCGACGGCACCTTCGCGCCCGGCGAGCGGCTGCGGGATGCCGAACTCGAGCAGTGGCTCGGAGTGTCGCGTACACCTATTCGCGACGCCATGGCCAGGCTGGAACTGGCGGGCCTCGTACACACCCAGCCCGGGCGTTCGACCATCGTGTCGACCATCGAACGCAGGGCGGTGTTGGACGCGCAGGCGGTCGCGGCATCGATGCATGCCCTCGCGGTCCGGACGGCTGTACCGCTGATGAACAAGCGCGACATCGCCGCGATGCGTCGCGCCAACAAGGATTTCGCCGCCGCATTCACCCGAGGCGATGTGGACCTCGCGCTGGCCGGTGACGACGCGTTCCACGCAGTCGCCGTCGAAGCGAGTCAGAATCAGGTCGTGGTCACGGTTCTCGAGCAGGTGACGCCGACCCTGCGCCGGCTCGAACGACTACGGTTCGCCTCGCTGGTGGGCCGCGATTCGATAGCCCAACACGAACGAATCATCACGCTGTGCAGTGGGGGTGACGCGGACGGCGCGGCCGCTGCCGTGCAGGAGAATTGGGAGTCGTTGTCTTTGCTCGTCGATCACGAGGACGGAATACCGGGAAACTGACACCGTCGAACGCCGGCGAAAAGCGGAGTGGCCGCGCCGCATCGGCGGCATGATCGGCCCATGGCCGACTTCAACGAGATCATCATCGACGAGTTCCGAAGCAACAATGGCCACGTGTCCACGGCCGGCTTCGGTGATTCGCTCGTCGTTCTGCACACGATCGGTGCCAAGAGCGGTGCGGTGCGGCTCAACCCGCTCATGGCGATTCCGGAGGGAGAGAGCTGGTTGGTGGTCGGCTCGGCTGCCGGGTCACCGAAAGATCCAGCGTGGGTGCACAATCTGCGCGCCCATCCGGCCATCGACATCGAGACACCCGGGGACGGAGGCATTCGCACCGTTGCCGTCGACGCCGACGAGATTCCGGAATCCGAGTGGGACCGGCAGTGGCAGAAATTCCTCGATGCCTCGGACGGATTCGCGAAATACACGGAGACGGCCGAGGGCAGGCGGTTTCCGATCTTCCGTCTGACCCCGACCGCCCAGTGAATCAGTTCTGCGTGTCGTCCTCGGGCGGGTGTGGGACGTTCTCTTCGTCGACGTGAGCACCGACTGCAGCCTCGTCGGAAGATTCTTTGCGCGGACCGTCGTTGCTGCCCTCGGATGGGATCTCTGCACCTGCATCGGTCGGCATGGTCATGAGCACTCCTGATCGTCGGTCGGTTGGTTGCTGTGCTCTGCATGCCCCGCTTCCGGTGGACTCAACCGTCGAGCGGTCGATTCCTGTTGACTAGCATCGTCAGGTATGGGACCCGATCGATCGATGACAGCTCGCGACCTCACACAGGCGATTGCCGAAGCGACGAGGTCATTTTTCGCACCGTCCAGTCTCGACGAGACTCTGCGCGGCGTGACGGAGAGCGCCCGATCTCTGATACCCGCGGTCGATTGCGCCGACATTCTCGTGGTGGCGGGGCCGAAGAAGTACCAGTCGCACGCCGCGACCAGTGAGCTGCCGGTGCGCCTGGACGCAATGCAGGAACGCCTCGACGAGGGGCCGTGCATCGATGCCGCACGAAGCGAGCTGTTCGTGCGGTGCAACGACTTCCGCTCCGATTCCCGCTGGCCACGTTTCGGTCCGGAGGCGGTGGGAGCAGGGGTTCTCAGCAGCCTGTCCTTCCGCCTTTACACCAACGAGGACACCATCGGGGCGCTCAATCTGTTCGCACTGACCAGTGATGCGTTCAGCGACGAGGACGAGGAACTCGGTCGCGTGCTCGCAACCCACGCTGCGGTGGCGTTGTATGCAGCGAACAAGACCGAGCAATTCAAGTCCGGCTTGGCTTCACGGGACATCATCGGCCAAGCCAAGGGCATGTTGATGGAGCGGTACGGAATCGATGCGGTACAGGCGTTCGACTTGATTTCACGGCTGTCGCAAACCCAGAACGTCCCGGTGGCCACCTTGGCCGCAGAACTCGTCGACCTCGGTTCCGAATCGAACAAGGAACGCTCGTCCAGATAGGCTCGCCGGCTGTTCACACCGTGTGCCGACGAGAGGGTGCAGTCGGCGGCACCGGATGGTCGTGAGTCGAGCCGGCTTGCTGGGTCGACCCGGCGTTCACTGTCGACCCGGTCTGTGCGGTTGCCTCGTAGACGCGTGAAGTGTCCTCGGCGATGCGGTCCCACGAGAAGCGAGATTGCGCACGGTCGGAGCCGGACACTCCCAGCTCGAAACGCCTGGACTCGTTGCGTAGCAGCAGGGCCAGCTCTCGTGCCAAGCGACGACGGTCGCCCGGCCTGATCGAGCGGCCGGTGACCCCGTCGATCACCAACTCTCCGGCGTAGCCCACTCCGTATGCGACGACGGGAAGTCCGCACGCCATGGCTTCGAGGGTGGCGATCCCTGCCGATTCGGTCGGGGACAGGCAGACGAACACGTCGGCCGACCTCAACAGCGACGACATGTGGCGATGGCGGACCGGGCCGGTGAACACCGTGCGCCCGGCCATGCCGTGTGCTGCGGCGACCGTGCGTAGCTGCGCCACGCCGCTGGATTCGCGTGGCTCGCCGCCGACAACGACCAATTCGGTGTCGTCGAGTTTTCCGAGCAGTTCGATGATCGTCGATACCTCGGCATCCGACCCGACGGTCGCCACCCGACACGCGGCACCGCTGCGTGGTGCGGTCGGTCCGGATGGATCGAAGTCACTCAGATCCACCCCGGTCGGGACGATGGACACCTTGGCTCTGGCGACGCCCATCCGCGTCAACATGTCGGCCTCGTCGGGACATGACGCGATGATGCGGCTCGCCGATCGAGCGATCTTCTTCTCCATAGCCGCCCGGGGAACCACCGAATCGGTGCCAGCCGTCGGGGGCACGGATCGGCCGGTCGCGGCGAGACCGTGGAACGACATCACCGTGGGGACGCCCGTCGCGCCGGCGGCCAGTATGGTTGCCAGCCCCGACACCCATGAATGTGCATGTGCTACATCGGGTTTCGTTCGGAGCAAGTGATCGCGGAGCGCGGAGGCGAACGCGCTCGTGTGAGGAATCGATTCCTCTTCGGTCATCGGGACAGCAGGCCCCGCAGACAGGTTGACCACCCGGTAACCGTCGGGGGTGAGCAGCTCGTCCTCGTGATCCGGGTTCTGCTTCCTGGTGTATACGTCGACTCGGGTGCCGGCGCGGGCCAGCGACGAGGCCAGCCGATCGAGCTGGGCAGCCGATTGTTCTGCCTCGATGCCGGCCGCATCGATTATCGGACTCACGTGTTCGGAGACAAGCGCAACGTGCATATCGATTCGATCCCTGATGGGTTCGCACGGCCCCTTTCGGGCGCATAGCCCGGCACCGGTGAAGGGTGTGGGATATGCCGACCCGATTTTGGAGTCAGCGTACTCGAGACGCGGCCAGAGCGGTCATCGCAACTGGGCGTCGAACAACACCCTATTACGTAAAGGCGCAATGCGAAACCTCACACGAGGGCGTCGCCCTTGCTGGAGCGTTCACAACGGGCCGAACCGACGTCCCTTGCGGCCGAAGCGGGGAGCGTGTTCGCTACGGCTACCGTGCACTGGATTGCGGTCGGTTCAACCGTCGACTGCCGACAATCGCAGCAGCGTAGCGGGTTTCGCCGGACGCAATTGTGTATACACTGTCTGCACGCGGTTGAGGAGAAGCCCCGTAGTCAGGAAGTAGCGACTGCGAGATGTGCCCGACCGCGCTCTTCGACACCCGATAGTCCGAGACTCGTTTTCTCGAGAACTGGTGTCAGAGGCAGCCGACAGTCTCCGGTCGCGAGCCGGTGGAGGTGGGCAATGGTGTTTCTACGGTCGGTGCACAGTGATCCGGAATCGATTCGATTGTCGTTCTGCGGGCCGGACAATCCCGAGGACGGCGCATTCGCGCTGTCCGTGGACGAACTCGTCGGCGGACCGGTCGTCATCCGCATCGTCGGGTCGATCGACAGATCGGCAATTCCGGTCATAGGCGAATGCGTGTCGGAGGCCATCGTGTGCGGGCGGTCGCTGGTCGTGGATCTGCTCGATGTCGAATTCGTCGACCCCGCAGTGGTTCCCGTCCTCTCGGCAGCCGCCTTGCGGCTCGCTGCGCACCGGTGTCGCGCGATCGTCGCCTGTACACCCGAGCTGCAGCGACAACTCGATCCGAGTGGTGTCCACCTCGGTACGGAGTGCGTCCGCAGCGTCGCGGACGCCGTTCGAAGTGCGGTGAAACCGGCGAGATCCGAAGAGGTTCCGCATTCCTGCACAGGCGAGACGCCTGCGCGGTCGGCGTGACCGGCAGTTCCGCACCGCGCACGATCGTCGCCGCGGTGTATCTCGCGGTGGTCGTCGGCGATCACCCGGGCGACAGCGCCCGATGAGTGCAGGGGCAGTCCCCACGGTTGGAGTGGAGGAGGAGTTCTTTCTCGCCGACATCGACATGCTGCGTCCGGTGGCGGTCGGCCCCGGTGTCGTCGCGCATGCCCGAGCTGCGGGAATCGATGCCGTCTCGGAGCTGACCGAGGTGCAGGTGGAGGCCAATTCGCCTCCGCTGCAGTGTCTTCGCGAGTTGCGGGAGAACGTGATCTCCACCCGCGCCACGCTGTCGGCGGTGGCCTTGGCGCAGGGTGCCCACTTACTGGCGGCAGGTGTCTCGCCGGTTGCGCCTGCTGATCGTGGCCGCCTGCCCATCTCGGACGGCTCCCGCTATCGGCGTCTTGCCGAGACCTACGGGGCACTGGCAGAGAGCGTTGCCACGTGTGGGGGTCACATTCACGTCGAGGTGCCGGACAAGGAGACGGCGATCGGGGTATGCAATGTCGTGCGGCCCTGGCTCCCCACGCTTCTGGCGTTGACGTCCAACAGCGCGATACACGACGGCGTCGACACTCGGCACTCGAGTTGGCGTTCGACGGTCTGGGGCAGGTGGCCGACGGCTGGTCCGCCCCCTCACCTGAGTTCGACGGCGGAGTACGACGACCTGGTCGGCTCGATGATCGAGACCGGGATGATTCTCGACGAAGCATCGCTCTACTGGGATGTACGGCCTAGCTGTAATGAGCAGGGACGTTGTGGACGGCGTGGCAGCGACAGATAGGTGAGGACCTCCGGTATCGGTGTGGTTACCACAACTGCACCGACAACCGA